>JBCCEW010000001.1:300000-416226 GCA_039030075.1 Myxococcota bacterium
GCGCGCACGCGGGCTCGGCATGAAGGTGCTCGCCTACGACCCCTTCCTGTCGGAAGAGGCGGCGGCGAAGCTGGATGTCGAGCTCCTGGATCTCGAGTCGCTGCTCGCGCGCGCGGACGCGGTCAGCGTGCACGTGCCCCGCACACCCGACACCGCGGGGCTGCTCAACAAGGCGGCCTTCGCGAAGGCGAAGCCCGGCCTCTTGGTGGTGAACGCGGCCCGTGGCGGGATCGTCGACGAAGAAGCCCTGCTCGAAGCCCTGGATTCGGGGCAGGTCGGGGGCGCGGCCCTCGACGTCTTCGAGCAGGAGCCGCCCGCTGCGGATCACCCGCTCGTGAGCCACGAGAAGGTGATCTGTACACCGCACCTGGGAGCCTCGACCGAGCAGGCCCAGGTGAACGTCGCGATCGCCGTGGCCGAGCAGGTGCGCGACTACCTGGTCGGTGGGGTGATCAACAACGCCATCAACGTGCCGTCGATCTCGAAGGAGCTCGCGACCCGGATCCGTCCCTACCTCACCCTGGGCGAGAAGCTCGGGCGTTTTCAGGGGCAGCTCTGCAAGGCCTCGATCGAGCAGATCGAGATCGAATATTCGGGCGCGGCGGCCGAGCTCGACGTCGCACCGATCACCGTCGCCGTGTTGAAGGGCCTGCTCGAGCCCGTGACCGACTCGGTGAACATGGTGAACGCGCCGATCATCGCGCGCGAGCACGGCATCAAGGTGATCGAATCCAAGGCGAGCCGCACCGAGGACTTCGCTAGCGCGATCACGACGCGCGTCGTGGGCTGCGACAACCGTCTGATCGTGGGCGCCGTCTTCGAAGGCGGGCAGCCGCGGATCGTGCGCGTCGACGACTTCATGCTCGAAGCCATTCCCGAAGGCCCCACGCTCTTCATCCAGAACCGAGACGAGCCCGGCGTGGTCGGAATCGTCGGGACGATGCTGGGTGAAGCGGGCATCAACATCTCGCGGATGCAGCTGGCGCTGCAGCCCGAAGGAGGGCAGGCCGCCATGCTGGTGAACGTGCAGCCGGCACCGCCGGAGAACGTGGTCGAAGCCCTGCGAAACATGCCGAGCGCCGTCTCCGTGCAGCTGCTGGACCTGGGCTCATGACCACCCTGATCGCGGTAGGCGCCCAGTGGGGCGATGAAGGGAAGGGGAAGGTCGTCGACTGGTTGGCCCAGCGGGCCGATCTGGTCGTGCGCTTCCACGGCGGCAACAACGCCGGCCACACCCTGGTGGTCGATGGCGAGCAGACCGTGCTCCACGTCGTGCCGGCGGGCGTGCTCGACCCGGGTACGGTCAACCTGATCGGGCCCGGCGTGGTCGTCGATCCCGACATCCTCCTGGGCGAGCTCGAGACGCTCCTCGCACGCGGCGTCCTGAAGGACCCGTCGCGCGTGCGGGTGTCGGGCCGTGCCCACGTGATCTTCGAGTGGCACCGTGCGCTCGACAAGGCGCGCGAAGAGGCGTTGCGGGGCAAGGCGATCGGGACCACGGGGCGTGGTATCGGCCCTGCCTACGAAGACAAAGTGACCCGGCGCGGGATTCGCGTGGCCGACCTGCTCGACCCGGACCGGCTGCGCGAGGCGATCGCATTCCTGGGCGAGAAGAAGAACTTCGAGCTGACGAACGTCTACGGCTGGCAGGCACTCGACATCGACGAGATCGCCGAGCGCGCCGTCGAGTGGGGACGGCGTCTCGAACCCTACGTCGACCACACCGAGCGCACCCTCGAGCGCGCGCTTCGCGACGGCAAGCGGGTGCTCTTCGAGGGCGCCCAGGGCAACTTCCTCGACATCGACCATGGCACCTATCCCTACGTCACCTCATCGAACTGTGTGGCGGGGGCGGTGTGTGCAGGGGCCGGAATCGGGCCGACGCGCATCCAGGGCGTCCTCGGCATCACCAAGGCCTACACCACGCGTGTGGGGGGTGGGCCGTTCCCGACCGAGCTCGATGACGCGCTCGGCGAGCAGCTGCGCCAACAGGGAGCGGAGTTCGGTGCGACGACCGGGCGTCCGCGTCGCTGCGGCTGGCTCGACGGGGTGATGCTGCGCGAGGCGGCCACGGTGAGCGGCTACACGAGCCTCGCAGTCAACAAGCTCGACGTTCTGTCGGGCCTCGATGAGATCAAGATCGCGACCCAGTACCGCATCGACGGGAAGCTGACCGACGAGTTCCCGATGACCCTGGCCGAGATCGAGCGGGCCGAGCCGATCTACGAGAGCCACCCGGGCTGGACGGGGGACCTGACCACGTGCCGCCGCTTCGACGAGCTGCCGACCGCGGCCCAGGACTACGTGAAGCGGGTCGAGGCGCTGGTCGGGGTGCCGGTGGAGCTGATTTCGATTGGTCCCGGCCGTGACGAAACCATCGCTCGCCGCGACCCATTCGGCGACTGAGGGCCCGCCCAGTTCGTTCCGGGGCGTTTTCGGGGCCCTCCCCGCGGCGCCGTGGTTCGGGTTCAGCCCGAAGCGCCAGCCGCCGAAAGGCACAGGGCATGCCCGACCGATTGCGGATTCTCTCGGCGAATTTGTGGGGAAGCGGTGGCGCGACGCCGGAGGCGCTCGAGCGGGTGCTCGTGGCCGAGGACGTCGACGTCGCGTGCTTCCAGGAGCTGGCGCCCGAGCAGGCCGAGGCGATCGCCAGCGTGCTCCAGCACGGCCAGCTGGAGCCCTCCGAGGACCACTACGGCCTGGGGATCGCGCTGCGCGCGCCCGCCGATTTCGGTCGCTTGGAGATGCAGGAGAAGCCGGTTCGGACCGTGCGTCTCGACCCCAAGGACTGGCCCGGTCTCGGCCGGGAGCTCTGCGTCTGGAACGTGCACGTCTGGGCGCCGCACGTGCTGCCCATCCCGCGCAGTCTGGCGACCCGGCGGGTGCAGATCGCGTCCCTGATGCGGCATCTGGCGGGTGTCGGCGCCGAGGACCCGCTGGTGCTGGTGGGCGACTTCAACGCGACGCCGCTGTGGCCGGTCTACCGTCGGGTGGCCAGCGTGCTGCGCGACGGCCCGCTGGAGGTGGCGCAGCGCCAGGGCCGGACCGCGGCGTGGACCTGGGGACCCTGGTCGGGCGCGCCCCGCATGCTGCGCATCGACCACGCCTTCGTCCAGGGAGTGCACGTCGAGGACGCGCGCACCCTGCACATCGAGGGTACGGACCACAGCGGACTGCTCGTCGACGTCACCCTCGGCTAGCCGAAGGTCGCCCCTTCCCAAGACCGGTTCTCACGCGCGTCTCCAGAAAGACGAAGCGGGTGAGCGAACCTGGTGGGAAGTTCGCTCACCCGCGCGTGGAATCGGGCGAAGCCGCGGGAGTCGGTTCTGCTGCAGCGCGACGCATCGAGAAGCGTCGAGAACAGGAGCGGCGGGGCGGGAAGAGCGCGACCCGGGGGCCATCCGGCCTGGGGCGCGAGGTGCTTGTTGGGAGCACGCCCTGTCCAGGGAATGCTCAGAGGTCTTCCTGCCTCTGCTGAGACACCCGCTTGATGGGGAGCTGACCTCGCCTCGTCTCCATGAGCCGTCCGTTGGGCCGGGCCTTCCGGCCAACGCTCGACTTCGTCTCGGTCTCGTTCCAGGACGTTCGAAATCCCGGTCCTTGCTGATCCTCGCTGAGCTTGGGGATCGCTCAGCTCGGATGTGCCGACCAAGGGGGTTGTCCGGCACGAGAGAGACGGTACGCGAAGAAAAAGCGAAAATCAACCCCTTGGTAAAAGAAAAGCGAAAATTAATTCGCCTCGCACCCCGGCGGGTACCGGGCTGCTACCAGCGCCGCCGGCGCGGGCGGCGCCTTTCTCGGCGCTCCGAGATCTCCACTTCGAGGCCCACCAGGTCCGCCGCGCGAACGGTGCGGATGGGCTGCCTGAACTCCCGCTGGAGATCGAACAAGAAGCTCATCCGGTACGCATTCGTCGCGAACGGTCGAATCGCTTCGTTGCAGCGGCCGCGATCTTGGCGGCCGTACGACGAGAACACCGACAGGATCGTGACGCGCTCGGGCTCGGTGTCGCGCCGGAGCCCAAACAGCATTTTCTCGCTGCCCTCCCGCCGGACGTAGCCCGGGGTGATCGTCTCGACGCGGGAACCCGGGATCATGGGGTCCCCCGAACAGTCGATCGTCTCGAACCCCACGTCCTGGCGACCATGGACATTCGGTGTGTCGACCGATCGCGATCCGGACACCTGGAGCGGCATCGGAATGAAGCCATCGGGCTCGAATGAGACGATGACAGCGGCGAGACGCGTCGAGCCCGGGCCCATATAGGCGTCGAGCTGATTCACGCTCGCGTAGGCCTGGAACGGCCAATAGTCGATCACGGGCCCGATCACGCGGTCGTTGTCGTCGACGACGATCGAGGATTGGTCGAGCGCCTCCACGATGGCCTCCAGGCGATCTACGCGGTCGAAGAGGTCCCGCAGCCATGGGCCCGCTCCCAGCGAGAAGACGGCCACGAAGGCCAGCCCGATCCAGATCCCCATGCGTCGCGGCAGCGTGTTCGGCATGACCGAGGGATCGACCTGCCGTTGCCGGCGCTTGAACCGGCAACCCGCTGGCAACGGAAGCCTCGAGCGGGGCGCGACCCGCTGCCCGCTAGCGGCTTGGGCCGCTCTGTCTTCGTGCGACGCGGCGGCGTCGTAGCATCGCGACGAGGCCGGCTCCGAGCAGCAGCGCCCACTGGGAGCGCGGCTCCGGGAGGCCCAGGGGCGGCGGGCAGAGGACGACGAGTCCGGCCAGCGGGTCCGATTTCGCCTCGAGCTGCTGATCGGGGAAGACCGGATCGCTACCCAGCGCGCAGGCCTGCGAGGTGTGGCCGCGGAGGTAGACGTCGAAGAAGCGCCGCGTCTGGGTGGCGAGGTACGCCTGGGTCACGGCGTCACCCTGGTTGCCCATCTCGCCGTGGTCGTTGCCGGGCAGGACGGCGAGGAGCTTGTCGTCGAAGCTCGGAAAGCGATCGAAGGGCACGCGGCGCCAGCCTTCCTGCTGAATCGTGCCGATGGCGTTCGTGTCCATCTCGTCGCCGCCCACGAAGCTGAAGACGGGCAGCTCGATCCCCGCCCAGGTGTTGTCGGCCGGGCCGTCGTCGAAGGCGCCGAACTGGTCGGCGCCCTGGGGCGACACCGGCGCGATCGCGACGACGCGCGGGTCGCGCAGGCTTCCGAACGGCGGATAGACCCCACCGGCAAGGGCCATCGACGTGTAGGCGCCGAAGGAGTGGCCGCCATGTCCGAAGGTGTCCAGCGCGAGCTCGCCGCCGAACTCGGCGGGCAGGTGCAGGCTGCCGTCCTGGAGCGCATCGAGCACGAAGGACACGTCGAGCGGGCGGTCGACCCGATGGGGCACGCCCGGCGCCGAAGGCAGGTGGTTCAGGTGGATCGCGACGTAGCCCCCGGCTGCCCAGCCGGTTCCGAAGTGGCCGAGTCGCGTGTGCCCATCGATCGAGCCGGTCCCGCCGTGCGAGAAGAGGAGCACCGGCGCGGTGCCAGAGAACGCCTCGGGGTAGTAGAGCGTGTAGGCGATCTCGCGGCCGCGCGCGGTGTCGAAGACGCTCGCGACGAAGCTCGCGACCGTGAACTCGGCCTGCGCCGTTCCTGGGACACCGAGCCCGAGGCCGAAGAGCAGGGTCGCGATCCAGGCCCAGGACGGCATGCGCACCTCCCGACCGCATGGCGTTTCGGGGGCAGACGCATCGCCGCGGTCTGGAAGGGCGAACCCGCCGGGCCCCCGGAAGTTGCGCAGGAAATCGAAGCTGCGCAGAAACGCCGCCCGGGTGGCGCGGGACCGCCCGCGAAGCGCATCGCTCCGGGCCCCGACGCCGCTATCCTCCGCCCGGGCCGTTAGCTCAGTTGGTAGAGCACCGGACTTTTAATCCGAGGGTCGGGGGTTCGAGCCCCCCACGGCCTACCAGAAAAGCGCACACGCCTCCGGGGTTTCCGAGCGAAGGCGTCTGGCAGGTTGCGACGTAGCTGCGCCCTCGTGTGTCTACATCGTGGACACAGTGCGGGTCGCGTTCGAACCGCGGAGCGCTCCTCACCTCGTCACCCATCGTGAGGAATTTCGCTCGATCGGCGGAGCAGCGCAAGGTGGGACTACGCAGGCCGGATTCGCCAGCAAGTACAGGGTGGCGCGCGCGCTCGAACGCTGTTTCGTCGGGTTTCGTTCGGCGAACGCGACCTCGGTCCAGTCGTCCTTGGATTGGATTCACGGACACCGGCGGTCGAGCTCGACGGTGCAAAACGGGTATCCGCGGCCGTCGAGACACGCGGATCGAAGCAAGAGGTGATCGTGCGAGCGATACGAGAAATCCGCCGCACTGCGGCGCCAGCTGGTCTTCACGACCGGGTCTACAAGATACGGTCCCGACGGGGCGCACCCATCTCATATCAGCCTCATCGGGCGGGATCTGCTGGCCTCCGTTCTGCGTGTTCCTCGCGTTGCCGTCGCGCGACAAAGATGTGCTCCTCGCGTCGACCGAGCCTTGCATGGGTGGCACGTGACATTCCGCGCGAGCTGGTTGCGCACGAGACGGCTCACCGCAAGAACCCTTGCTCCCCAGCTTGACTGATCTCGGTACTTGGTTTTCGAGCGTCAACGTGGTCACGGTCGCAATCGATGGTGACGATCCGGTGGCAAGGTCCTTCGGGCCCAAAAAACGCTTGCGCGACATGACCAACTTCGAACACGATCGTGAGTAACTAGGAATGAGCACGCCATGCACCGACGGAGCCGGCGTTCTGTTCCGATCCAACTCGATTCTTAGTCGGAGGCTCACTTGGCTCGAGTGGCTGACTCCTGCATCGCATCCCTTTGTACTTTGCTTTTTCTCGCCGTATCTCCAAGTGCCATTCTCGCGAACTCGAGCGCGGAGCGTCTTGGCGTTTCAGTTAGCCCCTCGCTCGTTGAGATTCGCCCGAACGTGTTCGAAATCAGCGGCACCACGACCGTTCAAGCGACCGTGACGGCGCACTATGTCGATGGAACAAGTGCCGACGTCACTTCTGTCACCCAGTTCTTGCCACTGGCCGCCGGGCTCTCGGTTTCGCCGACGGGGCTTATCACGATTTCTCCGCCGGCTGAGGGGCCTCCTTCGGGAACCGTTCTGCTCGTCGTGCAAGTGCAGAGCGCCGGCAAGACCACCCTGTTGGGTTTTGAATGTCAGTACTGACACCGGTGCTGGCGATCGTGGGGCGCCGGAGCTTCGCCGTTCTCGTCCTCGCATGCCTTGTCCCGAGCGCCCTCTTGGCTCAGGACTTCGACGGCGACGGTATCCCGGATGCTGGAGATAACTGCATCTATACCCCGAATGCGCAGCAGCAAGACAACGACTCGGACGGTCTGGGCAATGCGTGCGACAACTGCGTGGATACCCCGAACGGCCCGCTGGATCCCGACGAAGGCGAGAACGTTCAGAGAGATACGTCACGCGACGGCTACGGAAACATCTGTGACGGCGACATGCACCCGAACGCGGCAAACGATGGAGACGTAGACGGTGAAGATTTCAACTCAGGGGCCGGAAGCCCCGAGGTCAGCTTCCTCGACTGCTTCACGGCGATAAAGGTTCCCCAGAGCGATCCTCGCTGTGAGGAGGCAGATCTGGACGGCGACGACGACATCGATGGTGAGGATTTCTCGCCTCATTTCCTACGGCAGTTCACCGCGAACGGAATACCCGGCCCGTCTGGCCTTAGCTGCGCTGGAACGGTTCCCTGCCCGTTGGTACGGATTGATTCGCCCGCGGATCAGCTGGTCGTGCCTTCTGGGACCTCGTCAGTGGATCTCGCAGGAGCGATTGATCCGCCAACGATGCGCGTGATGATCGATGGCGTGGATGCAGTTGTTTCGGCAGGTCAGTTTAGCTTGCCGGCGGTGCCGCTTACGGGAATCGCTACTCGGATTGAAGCGCAGGCGCTCTTGGCCGGTCAGACAGTTTCGGATTTCGTGACCGTCTACCGTGACCCACCGGTGATCGTGAACACGGTGCCCAGCGATGGCACCTACGTGGGTGCGGACGCGGCGGTCCTTGCCGTCACCGTCGACGGGGCTTCGTCCGTGACCGTAGGAGGAGTTGCGGCGGTCGACATTGGTGGCGTGTTCGAGGCTCCTATCTCGTTGGTTGAGGGGCAGAACCTTTTGACTGTCGTTGCGACGAATCCAGCGGGAAGCGACTCGCAGACAATCACGGTGTTTCTGGACACGATTCCACCTGCCGTGTCGATCACCGCGCCTGTAGACGGCAGCACGACGCAGGAAGCGATTGTGTTTGTCAATGCGATGGCCACTGATACCAGTCCTCTCCTTGAGGCGATGGTCAACGGCGTCGAGGCCTTCCTTGAAGGCTCAAGCGTGAGTTCGAACTTCAACGGGGTAAGCGGATCGAACGTAGTGACCGTAGAAGTGACCGACGCAGCCGGGAACACGGGAGCTGCGTCCACAACGGTCAACGTCGAAGCCGTCCCATCCGTGGCATTCGACTCCATCCAGGACGGAGCTGTCGTTTCTGGAGATACGTTGAGTCTGGCAGGGTTCGTGAGCGGGCCAGACGCGGTCGTCACGGTGAACGGTGTCCCTGCGATTGTGAGCGATGGGACGTTTTCTGTGGAAGTCCCGCTAGTAGAGGGTGTGAATGTCATCACCCTCCTCGCGACGAACTCGTTCGGGAGCGATACGAGAATCATCTCAGTGTTTCAGGCCACGCCGCCGGAGGTGTCCGTTACCTCTCCAGAGAACTTCGCAATCGTGACGGGGCCCACGGTCGCGGTTTCGGGAACCGTCGATGATGACGGAGCTACGGTCGAGGTGAAGGGCGTTCCGGCCACCTTGAGCCCAGTTGGAGATGGGACGGCGACGTTCACCGCGACCGTGCCTGTCGTGGATGGCACTTCACTCTTGGACGCTCGGGCGGTCGACGGGAACGGAAACGTGGGCGTTGCTGCTGTGACGGTGACGGTAGACGTCACTCCACCGGTCGTTGCCCTAGACCTACCGAGCGACGGACCATCGGTCACGAGTTCCTCAATCGTGGTCACCGGAATGGTGAATGATCACGTGATGGGAACGGTGAATGCGGCAAACGTATCGGTGGACGTGAACGGTGTTTCCGCGCAGGTCTCGAATCGGCGATTCGTTGCCACGGGAGTCCCGCTCTCTGTCGGTCCCAACACAATCATCGCGACAGCTACTGACTCGGCAGGGAACACTGGGCAGGCGAGCGTGAGCGTGTCCCGTGTGGCGGGAACATTCGATCGTCTGCGGATCATCAGTGGGGATGGTCAATCTGGCGTTGTCGCCACCCTTGCAACGAGCCCGTTGGAAGTCGAGGTCCTGGATGAAGCCGGGCTCCCCGCGCAGGGGGTGCCGGTCGTCTTCCGGGTCCTGCGGAACAACGGTGAGGTGGTGGGCTCGTCTACATCGGGGCGCGTGTCGGTGGAGCAGACAGGCGTGGCAGGACGGGCGCAGGTGTCATTCCGTTTCGGTGAAGCCGCAGGCGCGGCGGGCAACCTTATCCGCGCGAGCGCTACTGGATACGGTTCCGTGACCTTCTACGCGACGGGGGTCAGCAGCGCTCCCTCGATGCTCAGTATCGATTCAGGGGACCACCAGAGCGCTCCAGTGGGAAGCGTTCTGGCAAGGCCGCTGATGGCAATCGTAACTGACATCAGCGGAAATCGTGTAGCGGGCGAATCGGTTACGTTCGAGGTGGTCGAGGGCGGCGGGCTTTTGGCGGGTCAGGGCTCCCTAGTTGTTTTGTCAGACGAGAACGGAGTCGCCATGGCGGAGCTCGCCTTGGGGGCCACTGGTGGTATCGAGAACAACGTGGTCCGAGCGTTCCTCTCGGGTGCTCCCAGCGTTGCAGCAAGGTTCGTCGCCTCTGGTGTGATCCCTGGCGATCCGTCTTCCACACGGGTAAGTGGAGTCGTTCTGGACAATGCTGACGTGCCAATCGAGGGAGTGACGGTATCAATCGATGGAACGTCCCTTCAGGCGGTGACCGATGCGGAGGGTCAGTTCGAGCTGACTGGTGCGCCGGCTGGGCTCCTTCATCTCCACGTCGATGGAACAACCGCGATACGTGCTGGAACCTGGCCTGTGCTTGAGTTTGAGCTTCTTTCTATCGCGGGAAGCAACAATGATGTGGGGCGGCCAATCTACCTCCTTCCAATTGACGTGGCCGGCGGACTGTTCGTCGATGCGAACACAGGAGGAACGCTGACGTCATCGAGTTTGCCCGGCTTTGAGATGACGATTGATCCCGGCTCCGCCACGTTCCCAGGAGGCGGAAGCTCGGGGACTGTGTCGGTCACGCTTGTGAACTCAGACAAGATTCCGATGGAACCAAACGGCGGACAGCAGCCGAGATTCGTGATCACCGTGCAGCCGTCTGGTGTCGTGTTCGACCCTCCAGCCCGCGTGAGCTTCCCGAATACGGACGGCTTCGTTCCAGGACAGATCGTGGAGTTCTACTCGTTTGATCACGGGCTCGGACGTTTCGTGTCGATTGGCACCGGCGAGGTGTCGGAAGACGGCTCGCAGGTGGTGTCTAGCGCCGGAGTTGGGATCGTAGAGGGGGGGTGGCATTGTGGCGGCTTGCCCGCTCAAGCAGGAAGCGCCGAAACCTTGGTGGTTAGGATCTTCCCTCGCGTGACGGATGTTTGTCCCTTCTCCCTGGGAGGCATTGGTGCGCTCGGGCTTCGGGCTGAGTTCGTTCCAAGTGGCATCGCGACCTACGCGTGGTCCACGCCCGGAGCAAACGTAGCGAGCGCCGATACCGTTGATCATAACTTTCACTACACCACAGCGGGAGAGAAGAGCGTCTCCGTAACCGTGACCGCTCTACCCGGTGGGCAGTCGGCTTCCGACTCGATAACAATCGACGTTTTCTCGGAGCTTGTGCAGAACGGTGGACCGGCTCTGCAGGACTTTCGGGACTCGATTCCCGAGTCCTATCCGATGAACTCGGTAGAGCTAGCACTCTACGTGCTCAATCCCGCAGAAGGCGCGCTGATGGTCAATGCGAGAAACGTGGCCTTTGCCGAGGCCGACGCTCGTTTCGGACGGCCGCCCGGCGAGGATTCTGTCGGCATGCACAATGCGTTTGTGCACGCGGCGTGGATGGCGGTTGGCGCGAGGAGCATTGTCCCCCAGTCGCTGGGTCCAGCGTTCGCTGCGTCATTCGGCGAGGCGCACGAGGACTTTGATGGAAACTCCTGCCTCGAATCGGGAATGGACCTATCAAACAACGCATTCGGGCTCGAACTCGTGCAATGCGACTGCGCTCAAGCAGAGACGTTGCAGGCGATCCTGGACGAGATCGAGAGGGCAGTGAGGGCGAATGAGCTGGTCATCAACAATTAGAGATGAGGTCACGACCGGGTTGGCTGCGTTCTTCGTGGCGGCTTTGGTGCCCGTAATCGTTGCGTGCACCGGCGAGTCTTCAGCGATCCCCTCCCTGGTCACGGGCGTGAGCCTGGGTTCGACGCTTCAGGAGGTGCGCGAGCACCGTGACGTCCAGCAGTTTCATGGGGGCGTCCTGATTGGAGCGGGCGGATACTTCGAGCGGCTGTCAGAAGACCCTCTGTTCAGCGACGCGGCGTATGTGATGGTTGACGAGCGCGTTGCACTCGTTCGAGTGTCGGGGCCCGACCGCGAGGAGCTGCTTGATGCCTCGGTCGAGGACCTGACTGTTTGGCTTGCTGCCGTCATTGCAGAAGCGTTTGATCGTCACGGTGATCCGACTGACGTCGTCGTAGTCCAGCAAGACTACGGGGTCGACATCTTCGAGAGAATCGAGGCGCGATGGAACCTTGATGAAGCAGGTTGGCTCATCGTAGATCTGCCTTCTCTTCAGAGCCCCCCTCCGATGATGGGAGGGGGAGCTGATCTGTCAACGGATCAGGCCAGCGAGATGCTACTCGGGACGCGCTATCAGGTTTCGCTCGTCGCGGATCTTGAATCACCTGCGATGCAGCTGATCCGACCTCCGGGGCGTCAGGTCGTCGCCGACGCGCCAGAGGCCGCGCGGCTAACCATAGAGAAGCTCAGATCGGTACCGAGGGAAGAGATTGAGAGGTTCGCTCGATGACTGTCCGCGGTTGGGTGAGTAGGGCGCTTATCGGCTGCAGCCTCGTCGCTTCGAATGCGGCGCTCGCCCAGGTCGCTCTTGATGAAGACTGCACAGTAAGCGTGCTGAATCGCTCGGCCCGAGTGCAGGCCGATGGTACTTGGAGGGTGGACAACGTCCCTTCGAATTTTGGGCCCGTTCGGGCCAGAGTGAATTGTGCCAGGAATGGCACCACAGAGAGAGGCTACTCCGAGCCTGTGGTGCTTGAGGAGGGAGTCTCAACCGGATTCGCGAACGTTTTCACCTCAGTCCAGGCGACTCCAGTTCCAGAGCGGCTGCGGGTGACCGCACCTTCCGTAACTCTGATAACTGCCGGAGAAACTACGCAGCTTCTGGTAGAAGCAGTTCTCCCCGGCGGTTCCGAGGTCGACGTAACCCTCGCGTCCGAGGTCCAGTATCGATCCACGAACGACTCGATCGCAACCGTGTCTCCAGACGGTTTGGTTACTGCTGTGGCCAGCGGTAGGTCGCTGATCTCAGTGCTCTATCAAGGTGCGCTTGGGATTCTGGCGTTGGACGTCGTCGTGGGTGGGGACGCGGATGGAGACGGAATCCCGGATGATCTTGAGCTAGCCAATGGCCTGAACCCCAGCGATCCGTTGGACGGGATTGAAGATCCCGACGGTGACGGTCTCGACAACCGAGCCGAGCTCGTGGATTTTGGAACTGACATCCTCCTCGCCGACAGCGACGGTGATGGTCTCAGCGATGGCGAAGAGGTGGTTGCAGGTGAGGACGGCTTCCAGACGAACCCGCTGCTCGCAGACACTGACGGCGACGGATTTCGAGACGAGCTCGAGTTCACCCTTGGGACGGATCCCACTGACGCGCTTAGCTTCGATCTCGCAGCCGGCCTTCAGTCTCTGGCGATCGTGCCGTCGAGCTTCTCGGTCGTCGTGAATACAGTTGTGGCTGAGGCGTCCTTTCTTTTGCAGGTGGAAGGAACCCTCCTAGATGGTTTTCAGATCGACCTGACGTCGACCGCACTCGGTACTTCATATGCGTCCGACGACCTGCTGGTGTGCAACTTCGGCACCCAAGACGGTCGGGTCTTCGCTTCTCAGAATGGAGCGTGCACGATTACCGCGATGAACTCAGGCTTCAGCGCTCAGTCTTCCGGCACGGTCACTAGCTTTGCGCCAACGCCGTTGAGTCAGCTCTCGCTGCCAGGATACGCCAACAACGTCGACGTAAACGGAGACACTGCGTATGTCGCGGCAGGGGATGCGGGACTCTTGATTCTGGATGTCGGAGATCGTGCAGCTCCCTCAATCGTTGGCACATTGCCTACCGCTGGTGCGGCCTACGACGTAAAGGCATCCGGGGAGATCGCGGTGGTCGCGGTCGCGGATGCGGGGCTTGAGTTTGTTGATGTAGGAGCTCAGGCCGCGCCAGTGCTGATTGGCGGGGTAGACACGCCGGGCGATGCCCGGGATGTAGCCGTGAGAGGGTCTCTTGCGGCTGTGGCCGATGGCAATGCTGGGCTTGCGGTGGTCGACTGGTCCGATCCAAGCGCGCCGATTCTCGTCGCCTCTGCCGCCCTCTCCGGTGACGCGGAAGGCGTCTCGTTCTCGGACGACGGGACTCTGGCTGTAGTGGTGGGAGGGGCGACCGCATGGGTAGTCGACCTCTCAGACGTTTCCTCGCCGGCAGTTTTGGGTTCGGTTGGGGGCTTGGGGAACGCGCGAGATGTTGTGGTTCTAGGTGACGAGGCCATCGTGGCCGACCGAGCATCCGGGATGACTCTGGTTGACATCTCGATCCCGTCGGCACCGGCAGTCGTAGCAACGGTTCCACCTGCTACTGGTGGGCTGCTCACCGACGTGGCTATCTCCGGCAGCCTGGCATTGGGGGCCGACATATTCTTTGTCAATGGTGTGCCAATCGTTAATGTGGAAAATCCGGCGTCGCCGCTGAGCGTGGGCACGATCGATTTCAGTGGGTTCTCTGATGACAATGGACTCGGCTTGGCTGCCGACGCGAGGTTCGCCTACCTGACGGCCGTGTCGGGCGCAGCCCTTGAGAATCAGGGTTCGGGGACCACGGCTCTGTACATTGGCCAATACCTGTCTGGTGATTCGGGCGGGCTGCCGCCCACGCTGACTGTTGTTTCGCCATCGGTAGGCGAGCAGGTTGTGCGCGGTTCTACCCTCGTAGTGCGGGTGTCCGCCGTGGACGATGTGGGCGTTGATGAGGTTCGGGTTTTCGTGGACGGCGCCTTGGAGGCCACTGATTCAACACTCCCATACGTGCTGTCGGTGCCCGCCCCGGCAGTAGGTACCGAGGTCGTGATCAACGTCGAGGCGGAGGATCTGGCTGGTAACCAGTCGAGTGAGCAGTTGACATTGCCGCTCGTAGATGACCCGCTCGCGACGATCACTGGACGCGTTGTGGATTCTGGTGGCAGCGGAGTCGCAGGGGCGGTTCTGACGACGATAGGCGGAGCCTTCGGTGTGTCGGATGCGAACGGCTTCTTCACCGTCTCGGGAGTCCCAACGATCTTCGGTGATGTTCAGCTACGCGTTTCGGGAATTCTCGGCGGGCGCCCAGTATCTGGCTTGTCTTTGCCCACCACGCCGATCCTGAACGGGAGTGTCGACATTGGCGACATCGTCGCTCCCGAGGTCCCTCTTTTCGAGGGGCTCTACGTGGAGAATGGACAATCGACGCTTTCTTCCGAGATTCTCGTTGACCTCAATCAAGACGGGTTTGCGGATCTCGTGACAACGACTGAGCCGGCACCGGGGTGCGCGAGCCAATGTGGTGTCTTCGTCCGGTTAGGGACTGGGGGTGGCAAGTTCGGTCCCGCATCCTTCCATACGGTGGGGCACGGGCCAGTCGGACTGGGCGCGGGAAACATGAACGGGGACGCGTTTCCGGATCTTGTGACGGCAGGAGATGGAGTGACTGTGCTGTTGGGCGTCGGCGATGGGACGTTTGGCCCAGAGGTGTACACAGCAAGAAGCCAGCCCGCCCAGGTTGGCCAGGTAGGTATCGCTGACTTTAGTCTCGACGACGTGCTTGATGTCGTTACAGCGGACCTCGGAGGCTCGAACGTCACACTCTATCAGGGGAACGGAGACGGAACGTTTGGGACTGTTGTGACCCAGCCAGTTGGTGCAAGTTCGCTGGTGAGGTTCTCTGTGGGAGATGTTTCGGGGAACGGACAACCCGACTTTGTGTCCACACATATCTCGAATGTGTTGCGAATCAAGAGTGGCCCGACACTCTTTAGCTCAAGGTTTCTGTCACTCCCGAACGTCGCGACCGAGGTCAAGGTCGCTGATCTGGATGGCGATGGGGCAGGGGAGGTTGTTGCCGGAACTGCATCGGACGACCTGATCGTCGTTCCAGCTCTTGGTAACTTCGTGTTTGGCTCACCTGTTCAGTATCCGGTAGCGGGCAATGTAGACGCGATCGATAGCGCTGATTTGGATGGAGATGGGAACGTCGATGTTGTCGCGAACCCGAGCGCTGACCCCCGAGGCGTCTCGGTCTTCTTTGGGCTGGGCGATGGAACGCTTGAGCCGGAGGCTCGATTCCCTGCGGCGGCCACCGCCCGGAACGGCTGGGGGCTTGGCGACGTCAACGGAGACGGGAGCGTCGACCTCCGCATCAACCAGGCGGGTCCAATCCTGATCAACCAAGGACAAAGAGACTTGGGCGTTCCGGACGCTCTTGCCATCGCCCCTGGACTCGCTGAGTTGACCGTCGATGACGTTAGCGGGGATGGGCTGGACGACATCTCCGTTCGTGACGGAAGCGGCTTCAGTGTGTTTCTTGCCAGCCCTTCAGGGGTCTTTACGAAGGTTGGCGTCGGTTCAACGGGTCTATCATCTCCTGTTGCATTCGGCGATTTTGACGGCCAGGGTGGGGTGGATGCAGTCAGTTCTGTCGATCTGCGCCTAGGCAATGCGGACGGAACGTTCGGTTCCCCCGTAGCTACCTTCGCGCCCTCGACGAGCGCGGGCGCGGTTCGGGTAGCGGATCTGAATGGGGACGGGTTCTTGGATGTTTCCTACGCGCACGGCTCGCCGCAAGATCAGCTTCGCGTGATCCTTGGCAACGGCGATGGAACGTTCGGCGTCGAATCCGACACCGCGCTTGGAGCACCCATAGAAGATCTGCGTATCGCTGATGTGGACGGCGACGGTGAGTTTGATCTCGTAGCACGAAGAACAAACGATCAGATTGCGGTCCTGATCGGGCACGGCGACGGCACGTTTCAGGCAGAGGTGCTCTCGTCGGGGATTCCCAACGCCACAGCATTCGACGTCTCTGATCTCGATGGAGACTCCGCCGCGGATATCGTGGTGGTCGATGCGAATCGCATCGGGTCCCAAGGGGGGGACGTGGCCGTTCTCTTCTCACTTGGGAACGGGACCTTCGGTCCCCCGACGCTCGTGGATTCAACGCTCGCGACAAATCCAAGCTCACGATCAGTTGTCTCAATTGGAGACATCAATAGCGACGGACTCGTCGATTTCGCTGTGGGCGACGATCGAATGGCTCGAGTCTTCCTGGCCACGTCCCCCGGCGTGTATGAGCAAGAACGGTTTGCGATCGCCGGGGCCCCATTGGTCAACCTGTCGCTTGGCGACATAAACGGCGATGGTAAGTCCGACATCGTTTCAACGAATCTCGTTAGCGGCGCAGAGCCTTTTCCGTCTGGTCTTTGTGTTAACGCGCAGAGACTCGCGGACGTTGACGGAGATGGGCTTTCAGATCAAGACGAAGTCGTCTTGCATGGTACCAACCCCTCTGATCCGGACTCTGACGGAGGGGGGCGTACCGATGGAGAGGAAGTCATTAGCGATGGGACAGATCCGCTCGACGCCGGCGACGACTTGCCCTGACGCATTCCATTCGTACCGCCCGAATCAGTTTGGCTGCTCGTCCAATAGTGGGGTAGGAGGTTCCTGATCTGGGTGGAAGCTAGGACCGCCGGGCCGGGAGTGTCTCACGGAGCGGATTGATCGGACACGGCGGGCGGTCGAGCTCATCCGCGACCACACCAACTCTGAGAGAGTCGCCATCGGGTTCACCAGAGTGATCGAGGGTTCCGCCTCTCTCCGCGAGTCTGTCAGTAGACTCTAGCTATGTCGTCTGGGCCCGAACAGATTGAGAGTCTCGTGTCTCGGCCTCGCGAGTCGCTGCCGGTTGAGCTGAAGGGATGGTTTGATCCGGAAACGCCTCAGGGAATCGCAAAGATCGCGAGGGCGTGTATCGCCCTGAGAAACCAGAACGGCGGGTACCTCTTAATCGGCTTTGCAGACGCAGATGGCTCACCCGACATTGCGGCTGCGCCCGAGAACGTCAGGTCCGACTTCCACGCTGACGTGGTCCAGGGAATCGTCGCCAAATACGCTTCCGAGGCCTTCGAGGCGCATGTGCACTTCGTCGACCGAGAGGGTGCCACCTTCCCGGTGGTTGAGGTGGAGCCGGGTGTGCGTACGCCAGTCGCCGCCAAGCGCGCCCTTGACGATCCAGAAGGCGGAAGGCCCCTAGTTCGAAGAGACGCTGTCTACGTTCGGTCGCTCGAGTCGAACAACACGGTAAGTACGACCGAGGCAACATGGAAGGATTGGCCTCGGATCGTGGAGATCTGCTTCGACAATCGCGACGCAGATGTCGGGCGGTTTATCCGGCGACATCTCCCCAATCTCACGAGAGAGGATGTTCGCTCTTTCGCAGAGAGCCTCCAGCTGGGTGAGCCCGACCCAACCGGGGAGGAGCGTGCGCAAGCGCTTCTTGACCGTGGGTTTGATCGCTACAACACGGAGCTTGTTCGGAGGAGCCCTGACCTCCCTGGTTTCGGGACGATGGAAGTGGCAGCAGTCGTGAACGGCGCCCTGGTACTCCATGTTGCAAATGAATCATTCCTCTCGCTCTTGGATGCAAACAACCCCAACTACACAGGCTGGCCCGTCTGGGTCGACAGCCGAGGATTCCGAGAGCAGGACGCGCGTCCCTACGTATACGGGGACGGCTGGGAGGCGTTCATTTGGAGTGCAGAACCCGGCCTGAGCAGTCATCTGGATTTCTGGCGTCGCGATCCAGGCGGGGAGTTCTATCTGCTCCGTGCGCTTCAGGACGACCTCGTGCAGCGAATCGAGCCCTTGAAGTCGCTGGATTTCGCATTGGTTGTGCTCCGAGTAGCGGAGGCCATCGCAGTGCCGTTGAGGTTCGCGCGAGCGATGCTGTTGTCCGACGCAGATGCCGAGACAGCGGAGGTCGCATTCGCTTTTCGATGGACGGGTCTCGCGAATCGGGAGCTAAGCTCGTGGGCGAGTCCGGGGCGCGATATCTCGCCCGGGCGTATCTGCATGCAGGACAGAGTTTCCGCTGAGGTCGTTGTGCCTGTTGAGACGTCGCCGTCTGCTCTCGCTGGATTCGTGGGCAATGTGGTCGCGAGGGTGTTCGCGGTGTTCCAGGGCTTTGAGCTCGGGGATTCGGTCGTTGAGGATCTGGTTGAAAGGCTGCTCGCGAGGCGTCTCTAGGATCTACTTCCAACCGGGAGGGCTTGCACCCAACGCCGAGGCTGCGGTGCGCCGTCAGGGATTGCTGGTCGGCCTGGAGAGCTGAGGTGGGTCTGTCTGCCAGCGAATCGCTAGTGATCACGCGGCCGAACAACAATCGCAACGATCGTGCTTCCTAGAGGCCTGCTGGCGCCTCGTCGAACTCGTACCTGCGACAGGAGTCAGAGGCTCTGGTGACGCGGACGAGTCTCCCGGGCGTCGGGGCCTCCGGGGGCGAAGCGAGCCGGCGCCGATTGGGATCCTGATCCATATTTGAAGTATGATCCGTTCCTGATATAGTCACGAAATGGCCTCGAGAGGACTCTCTCCTAAAGAACGGGTGGCACTCAACCTCCTGGGTGGCGGTGAGCAACTGTATGGCCTCGAGCTGGTCAGGCTCTCTGGCGGCGCCCTAAAGGCTGGAACCGTCTACGTCACGCTCGAACGCCTTCAGGCCAAAGGGCTCATCGAGTCAGAGCTGGAGCGCAAGCCGAGAGACATGCCCGGCCGCGCCCGGCGCCTCTATCGGGTGACTGATGCTGGACTGAGCGCGCTAGATCTATTGGCGCAGCTCGATCACCTCCTGGCGTCACCAGCATGAACCCTGCTGCCGATCGAGATGCTCTCAGTCAGCTGACCACCGTCTTCCACTTCGAGAGGCAAGAGGACGGCCGGATCCAGTATGAGCTCAGCGGGTCGCGTTGGGTAGGAACGCCCGATGCTGCTGTGGGCTGCAGTAGCGTCAGTGGCATCGTTGACGACTTTGATGAGCTTCAAACTCTGCTGGTAAATGGCGACGAGGGGCTGCTTCGAGCCTATATGGAGCCGCTCATTTGGCGGACCTATGTCGAGACAGTCCATCATAGGGAAGGGCCGCCCCCGGGCGAGCGATTCGCGCGCGTCCTGAGATTCGTCTTCCCGAGAAAGAGGTATGAGGACATCGTTGATCCCATTCTCGCTGATGCAGAAGGGGAATGGGTGGCCGCGGTGGTTAGCAACGACCGTAGTGGGGCAAGGCGGGTTCGTGTCCAGTGCAACCTTCAGTTGCTCTATGCGACTGGCCTGTCACTTCCGGTCGTCCGCCTCCTCGCCTGGTTGCTCGATTGGATTCGCTATCCCTAGACCAGCCCAAGCCTGGTGTTGCCGATTCCGGTGCGAGTGATCGGCGGTTCGTTTGAGGCACGGCTGGACCTGGAGCTGGTGGCTAACCCAGCGAGAGTTCTTCTAGGGCCTTTCCGGCAGCGATCTGCGCTTCTACCCATCTCGGGCGTCGCCCGACGCCGGTCCAGGTCTCTGTGGGGTTCTCGGGATTGCGGTAGCGGGGCGGGTTCTTGGGCTTGCCGTTTCGTCGCCCGCGGAAGCGTGCCACGACCTCGGCTTTGGTGAGGCCGTGACGCTGGGCGATCTCCTCGAGAGCCCGAAAGGCCGCCTCGCGGTGCTCGGCCTCGAGAGCGCTGATGCGGTCGGATACGACGTTCTCGAGCGCCCGAAGAGCAGGCAGGTCCAAGTCTGAGACATCGATGGGGAGGGGAGCGGTTCCATTGGCCATGGGGATCTCCTGCTGGGGGCCGACTAGGCGGTCTTCGACTGCGGGCGTCGGATCGGAAGCCTGGAGAAGACCCGTTCTTGTTCTTCCCCAGATAGTTGGTCGCAGATCGAGAGGAACTCTTCCGGGCCGACTGTGGATGTGACCGCGAGCGTCTCGTCGGCGCTGAGATCGAGGAGCCGGTGCGGGTTTTGATGAATCTCGGCCAAGGTCTGAAGCGGAATGCTCTGCTGGGCCGCGCGAGTCTCGGCTTGCTCTAAGAACCATTGCGCGTACTCGTGCTGCTCTTCTCTAACCTGAGCGGAGACCAAGGCGTCCCGCGCGTCGAGCGTATCGCTCTTGAGCGCATTCCAGGTGACGCGCTGCTCGAGGTAGTAGACGATTCCCGAGACGGTCAGATAGAGCCCGAAGGCTGGTACGACGGCGCAGAGGGCGTAGCCCAAGGCCAAGAGCAGCAACGGCTCACCTTTCCCAAGCACGTGTCTGGGGTTGGCGCTTCTGAGACCAGGAAGCCGCATCAGCCAGGATTCGCCCCAGAAGTATGTGTTGACCGGATCGAGGTTCCGCACGCGCTGGACCTTCCCCACTACGAGGTGGATCAAGCCAGTCGCGAGGAAGAGGGCCAAGAGACCCAGGAAGAAGAATCCTTCGAACTGAGGAACGCCGTCGGTCTTGTCGGCCAGAAGGCTCTGGATCTCAGGAGAGGATGCGAAGGGTGGCAGGATGAGAAGGGGCGCGTAGATCATCTCTCGCGGTAGAGCGGCGCGGAAGTAGACGGCCGCGAGCAAGACGCCAAGAGGGAGAAGAAACCCCCGTAGAAACGTAAACTCGCGTCTGCCGAAGTTCAACCGAAACAGGGTCTGGGGAATGTTGGGATGGGTCTGGAATGCGAAGCTGAGGACCTTGCCCGCCGTCGTCTGGAGCCGCATGAAGGCCTCCTCTAATCCCGTTGTGAGAACGTCGCAGGCAAGAACGTCTTGCCGGTTCGATCCCAGGTGCGCCCCCCTTGAAAAAGCACAGCATCCACTTCGAAACCGGATTGCGGCCCGCCTTTGCGGAGGACCGTGAATTCATACGGGTCGACCTGAAACTCAGAAGACGAACTCCGTGTCGCAGAGGCTCCGCCCGGCCCAGCGGTAAAGCTCCAGCGTTTCTGCCATGTGCGCGCAATGCGTGAGGCCGCCCATTCGTTTGTAATCGGGCATGAGTTCTGATGGAAGACGAGCGTCGAGAAGTTGCCGAGGAGTTGGTCGGCTTGATCCTTGCTCGAGCGGCCATTCATCGTCGCGTAATAGCTGGGGAGATTCTGGGTAAGGAACACCGTGCAGCCTAGGTGGCTGCGTGCGATGGCCTGGTATGCGGCGTCGTAGGAATTGACGAACTGTTGAGCTTCATCCACCCAGAGAAACACGGGTCGAGGATTCTGGGAAACGTCTCGTCTCGCGACTGCCTTCTGCCAGACGTACTTGAAGACGGCCTGTGCAATCGTCCCGGTCTTCTGGTATGCGAGCGTTGGAAGGTCGAGAAGGATAATTCTTCCGCGAAACGTGTCCTCGGGCGTGAATGTCGTATCCGTGCAGAAGAGCTGGTGGAAATCAGATCGCGAGAAGCCGCTGGTGAGGCTCCGAAACATCGCGAGAATGCACCCGCGCGTCTTCTCAGGGATTGTCGGGTATTCCTCGGTCCAATAGCGCGTGGTGCGACGCAGATCGTGCTTGTCATTCGCGTTCTGGGCCCGTTCGAAGGCATCGCCAATGCACTGTGCGCAGTACGACTCGTGAAGGAACGCACTCTCTTCAACTTCCGCTTTGCTGAGCGGTCCCGAGCGAATGACTTCGTTGAGCGCATCGATTGAAATCGGTTGGTCGGCAAGCCGAAGGAGGTCGACGGCGTTTCGGACGAGCTCGCGAAGGGAATTTCGCCAGAAGGGTTCCTCAGTCCGGTTGTCGTCATCGATCTCAAGCACCGTCGCGAAGAGGTCAACCAGGTTCTCTGTTCGCCCACCGCCGTCATCGGCGCGGTGCATCTCGTAGTCCAGAAAGTTAAATCGGTACGGGTACTTAGAGCCTCGTGCGGACACCTGGATCAGCGAGTCTGAGCGGCCGGTTTCCTCGCAGTAGCGTTGCCACGTCTCCGCTTCGTCGCGCTTGGCCGTTAGGACCAGGCCACCCAGGTGGTTCGAGAGGAACGCGCGTGCGAGAGCGCGGCCACTTCCCGAAGTCTTCCCAGAGCCAATCGCGCCGAAGATCGCTGTTCCCTGACACGCGTCGCGGATGGTCCACGCGTCTGAGCACACCTCTCGCTTGCGGAAGCGGCCGGACTGGCCCTTCGAGAAGTAGATCAGGGGATGATCCAGGATCTCGTGTTTCACGTGCGTCCACCAAGCGAGAGGGCAGAACAGCGTTGCACGTGCGTGCGATGGTCATCGTGAACGAAACCAGAACACCGCGTCAAGCTCATGTGGTACGAAGCGAGTGTTAGTTCGTGCGCGCACCTAACGGTTTACCGTTAGGAGAGATGCCTGTACTCCATCTTGCATGTCTGACTAACGGCTTGATTTCTTTGGGCGACTGAGTTCGTGCTTCTGTGCATTAGAAAAACGTGATACACTGTAACGTGTCAATAGAAGCAGGGCGTTAAACGCGGGAAGTGCGTACCCGTTGCGGGTGGGCACTGTTGGTGAAGGACGCTCAAGATGCTGCGGTTTCATGCGGGAACAGATGCCGAGGGGGCAAAGGCCTACTTCGACAAGGGCCTCCAGCGCGAGGACTACTACACGGAAGGCCGTGAAGTCGCGGGGATGTGGCGCGGGCTGGGTGCGACGCTCTTGGGGCTTCGAGGGAAGGTCGATCGCGACCAGTTTCATGCTCTCTGTGAAAATACCCATCCAGAGACGGGTGAAAGACTTACGGCCCGCACGAAGGCAAATCGGCGGGTCGGCTTCGACATCAGTTTCTCGGTTCCGAAATCCGTCTCCATTCATCAGGCGCTCACGGACAGTGCGGAGATTCTCGAGGCGTTCAAGGCTTCAGTTCGCGAGACCATGGAAGAGATGGAGAGGGACGCGGCGGCGCGTGTCCGAAAGGATGGTGCGAACCACAACCGGACGACCGGCAATCTCGCCTGGGCAGAGTTCATTCACTTCACGGCGAGGCCCGTGGAAGGGCGTTCTGATCCCCATCTCCACGCTCACTGTTACACCTTCAATTCCACCTTTGATGCGATCGAGGAATGCTGGAAGGCGGTTGATCTCGAGGAGGTGTGGAAACGTGCCCCGTACTACCAGGCGGCGTTCGACTCCCGGTTCGCGGAGCGACTCCAGGATCTGGGTTTCCAAATCGAGCGTCATGCCAACGGTTGGGAGCTCGAAGGCTATTCACGCGAGCTTGTGGAAACGTTCTCCCGGCGCACGGCGCTGATCAACGCGTTCGCCGAGGCCCGAGGCATCCAGAGCGATCGGTTGAAAGACCAGTTCGGGGCGCTGACCCGCGAGGCCAAGAAAGAGGGGGAGGATAAGGCCCAGCAGCGGGCGGAATGGGCCTCGCGGCTCACGTCCGAGGAGCTGCAGGGAACCTTGCTCCGAGAGCGCGTTCGCAAGGAGAGAATGGCACGAGGCGTCTCTGTTTCGTTGGACCGGACCGCCGCTGATTGTCTCGATTTCGCGACCGCTCACGGTTTCGAGCGTCAATCCGTGGTTCGGGAGGTAAGCCTCTTGGCGGACGCAATCGGTCACGGATTGGGGTCTGTTTCAGTCGCGGAGGTGGAGGCGGAATTCGCGCGGCGAAAGGCGGACGGGCGGCTGATTTCGGCCCAGATCCACGGAACGGCGCAGGTTACGACGCCCGAAGTGCTGCGGGAAGAGCGGGCGATGGTGAAGTGGGCACAGGATGGGCGTGGGACCCGCAAGGCTCTCGCAGCGGACGGCGCCGCCCGCAACACCGCCTTTCGCGAGCTCATGTCCGATGGTCGGTTGCCGGATAGCCATCAGATTGCCGCCGTGGAGCATGTCCTCTCGTCCCAGGATCGCGTGATCTTGGTGCGGGGAAAGGCTGGGACGGGCAAGACAACCATGATGCGGGCCGCCCGCGATGGCATTCGCGCAGGCGGTCGGGAGGTCTTCTTCTTTGCTCCTGGAGCGGAAGCGTCTCGGGGGGTCTTGGTTGGGGAAGGGTTCGAGAACGCCACGACCGTCGCGAAGCTCTTGCAAGACGACGCGCTTCAGTCCGATATCGAGGGCCAGGTGATCTGGGTGGATGAAGCCGGAACGCTGGGTGCACCGGATATGAGCCGCCTGTTCGAGATCGCAGACCGCACGAATGCGCGGGTGGTTCTTTCAGGAGACGTGACGCAACACGCCCCTGTTGCCCGCGGGGATGCCCTGCGCGTGCTTGAGAATGAGGCGGGGCTTCGGCCGGCGGAGCTCACGAGGATCTATCGACAGACCAATCGAGTCTATCGGGAAGCGGTGGAGGCCATCAGTAGCGGCGAGAGGAGTGGGATTGAAGCTGGGTTCGCGCAGCTCGACGAGATGGGGGCCATTCGCGAGGTAGCGAGCGAGGAGCGGTACGTGGAGCTGGCCCAGGGATATCTCAGTACGGTTCTTGAAGACCAGAAGACGGCCCTGGTGGTGTCTCCTACGCACAGCGAAGGTGAGAAGGTGACGTCGACGATACGCGAGGGCCTTCGAGAGGCTCGAATGCTTGAAGCGGAGGAGCGCACATTCTCGCGGCTTCGCAGCTTGGGGCTGACCGAGGCGGAGCGCGGTGACGCCGCCAACTATCGCCCGGGGGTTGTCGTTCAGGCGCACCGCGCAGTTGCAGGCCTGAAGCGCGGCCAGAAATACAGGGTGGTCTCGAACGAGGGCACGAAGGTGTGGGTCGAGAACGCGGAAGCGCGAGGCCCCGACCAGCCCATCGCGCTGCCGCTCCGCCAGGCGGACCGGTTCGATGTGTTCACTGAGGATGCGATCGGCCTGTCACGAGGCGACCGCATTCGTATCACCCGAAATGGCATGGCTGCGTCGTGTGGGCCTAGCGGGCGCAGGCAAGAACTGCGAAACGGGGCGATCTACGAGGTCGACAGCTTCACCGAAGGTGGAGATCTCAGGGTCCTCGGCCGAAACGCGAAGGGGAGGGTGACGGGCACCTTTGTTGTAGGCCGTGATTACGGGAACCTGACACACGGCTACTGCGTCACCTCTCATGCCTCGCAGGGGAAGACGGTCGACAGGGTGCTGATTGCGCAGGGGTCGGAGTCTTTCCCTGCGAGCTCTAGCGAGCAGTTCTACGTGAGTGTCAGTCGCGGCCGGGAGAGCGTTGTCATCTACACGGACGACAGGGAACAGCTCAGGGCACGCGTGATGGCCAGTGCAACGCGTACGAGCGCTCTGGAGCTCGAGCGGTTCGGGATGCGTGAAGACAGCAAGAGGCTGCAGAGACACGTTCTTTGGACGCAGCGGGTGCGAGGCGAGGCCCGGGCTTTCGCGCGCGCGCAAACCGTAGGCCTTCTCCGGCAGGCTCGAGCAGCAGCGCAGCAAATGTGGAGACGACGAGATGGACCCGAAAGAACTATTTGAGCGTCGGTCGCGCAAGCCGGTCGGGCCGATGGAACCTGCATCCCAGCCGCCGGGACCGATGGAGTCAGTCGACGAAGCGTTGTTCGAGCGCCTACAGCTCCCAATCAAGGAGCTGCCGCGCCAGCTGGAGTTTCGTCGGAAGACCGAAAGCTGGTTCAGTTTTCCGTATCACTGCCTGATGGGAGTCGAGTACTTCCCGCACGATCGGATCGTGCTCACATTCACCACTCATCGGGTTGCGGTCGTGGGGCGGAACCTCGAGCGCCTATACCGAGGCATCCGCCAACAAACGGCCGACACGGTTGAAGAGATGGACCGGGCGACGGCGCTGGCGACGGACGAAGCCGAGCTTGAGATCCACGGGATCACGATCACCAGCAGTGCCGAGGACGTTCCGAGCGTCAGCTCTGATCCTCTGTCTGAGCCGTGAATCGGGAGCGTTCACCACTGGGCTGGAGCAAGAACCGCCCCGCGGAACCAAGGTCCCACGGGGCGCGAGGCCCGCTAGGACCTGGTGTCCTCTTCGGTCGGTAGCGGGATTCGCAGGGTCACGGTGCCCTCGAGCGGCATGGCATCGAGGCGGACCTGAAGTCCGTTGCCGTCCTCGTGCATCCAGGCGGAACCGATGGACCGCCAGAACGGCTTGTTTCCAACGCCGCGGTCGATGACCGAGTAGGCGATGAAGTCCGGTGCATTGGGGCTCTGCTGAGCCTGCGTGTTCGCTTGAGTATTGTTCTTCGTAGTCATGGTTTTCTCCTTCTTCGTTTGGTTTGAAGCGCTGCATCCTTCGCAGCCCTTTCTCGCCGACCCGTAGAGCACGGAAGGAGACGTTCCGCGATCAGCATTTTGGGGGGTGACCCTCTGGGGGGAGCCGAAATGCGCCTATCGCGATTGGGCCGGCGGCCGTGCTACGGGATCTGAGGCAGGAAAGGGCAGATGGGGAGGTTGCAAAGGCGCGGAGGAACGAGAGGAAGGAGGTTTGAGAGAACGATCGCGAAGAGCCATCAACGAAGAGCTCGGAGAAGAGATTCAGCGGGCGCCCAATGCTCGGGAAGTGGCGGAACGAAGTTCTGCCGGTCTAGCCCGCAAGCGCGAGCGTGGCGATTAGAAGGGGGGTCAGGCGTGCACCGCCCGGTTCGGTAAGGCGGCTCTCGGAGCGAGGCTCGAACTGCGGTCGCTTGTTGTGGGTTTGCTCTAGCGAACGGAACCCTTCCCCTTCCTTCGGTGGCTCCTTTGGGTCGCGCCCACTCGGTGCCAGGGTGATCGATGCGGGGTCGCCAATGTTGGAACCGACATTGCGGAGCCAGGGCCGGGGCACCAGCGCATGGGGGGCTCGTTGGGCGAGTGCGGCCGGGCCTGAGCGCGCGAATCGCCCCATGATTGTGCCCGGTGTCTCTGCGTCATCCGGGCTGGGGTTGGTGGAGGAGCTGCTCTAGGTAGCGGAGAGTGATCTCATTCAGCCTTGCCAACAAATATGCAGATAGTGCATACTCGATGGAGTCTGGCGCGAGTCCCGTATCGGGAGAGGGAGCGGCGATGTGGCGGAAATCTGCAGGTGTTCTCGGGGTGGTGTTGGCCGTTGGAGCGGTGACAGCAAAGGCCGCGCCAATCGCCTATCTGGCTCAGGGCACTATCGACGCGGTTCACGGTTCGGGATCGCCCACTAGTTTTGGCATTGGCGACGACTTTTCGTTTCAGGTCGCGTTCGATAACAACGCTGTGGATACGCATGCGTCTCCGGGAGCCGGGATCTTCGGTTTCGATGCCGACTACACGTTGTCCCTGGGCCCCGCGACCATCAGCCTCACGGACATCGTGTTCAGTCTCTCGGCAGTCTTCAACAGTGTCGGGAGCGGTAGTGTTTCAGTTGGCTTCGATGCGTCGGAGGTCTCCACGCCTCTGCCGGGATTCGACGGCTTCTTCTTGCGAGGCCCATCGATGCTGCTGAGTCTGGCAGCCGGCGGGAGCTTTGATCCGAACGTTCTTCCGGTACTGAGTCTGGATGCGCCCTTCCAGCCTACGGGCCTATTCGTCGTCTCGACATGTGCTGCTGAGTCAGAGAGTTGCTCGGGCGGGTATCAAGTGCGAGGCACGTTGACCTCGATCCAGGTCGTACCGGAACCGGCAACCGCGGCTCTACTGGCGGGCGGTCTCGTGCTGTTGGCATCGCGCCGCAGGGGGCAGCTCTTCAGCGTGTAGCGCAGGCTGTATGGTCCATGGGCGCCTTATCGGCTCTCCTGGGCGTACAGACAGAACCTGCCGACTGCCCCTGCCGGCGAGGGGCTCGAGACGGAAATGGCGCTAGAGGGATCACTTGATGAGGCGGCGACGGGCCTCGCCCTCAGCGAACTCCACCGCACGAGAGCGTTTCAGGTAGCGCAGGAGCTTGTCGGCGACGTCTTGGTCTTCACAATCGACGACATGAAGCAAGGAAAACTCCTCGTCTTCATCGCCGGGGAACAGAGGGCGAACGCGGTCGGCGCCGCGTCGCTTCAGCTGTGCCGCCACCCGGTCCTTTGAGCGCTCGCTCGCACTCGCCTTGAACTTGAGCTGGATCTTCATGTGCTCGGGAGAGTCCCCCGAGATAGTGGCCCTCCCTAGATGAGGCTACAGCGCCTTCGAAAGGTCGAGCAACCCGGCGCCATAGCTTGGCGTCCACTTCTTTCCGCGCATCATCGGCAGTTTCTGCGTTTTGGTGAGCTTCTTCTTGATGCCGAGGGCATTCAAGGTCGGATACTTCTTCACGGCGAGAGCTGCGGCACCAGCCACGTGGGGCGTTGCCATCGAGGTACCACTCATCACGCCGTACTTCGTGCCATCGTAGAACGGGCTCTTCTGGCGGGGCAGAGTTGAGAGGATATTTGATCCGGGACCCACCAGGTCAATGTGTCGCCCGGTATTCGAGAAGCTCGAGCGCACACGGTTCTCGGCGATCGACCCGATCGACAGGACGCCGTCATACCCTGCCGGGTATTCCTTGGGGTTTCCGTACTCGAAGTCGTTGCCCATCGCCGCGCAGACGGTGATGCCTGAATCGTACATGCGCCGGAAAAGCATCGCTTCAGTCCGAGACTTCTCCGTGCCGCCGATGCTCAAGTTCACCACCTTGATGCGCGAATCAAGGACCGATCGCAGGGCTCGCAAGTACGCCTCTCCGTCGACATAGTACTCGCCATCGGAAGCCGGCTCGTCCGGGAATATCTTCCATATGGACAAACTGCAATCGGCGACACCTGCGACGCCAATACTGTTGTTGGCGAGCGCCGCCACGGTTCCGGCGACGTGCGTACCGTGTCCAAGAAGGTCACGCTTTCGGAACGGTTTGTAGTTGTAGCTGATGGACACACCCTTGAAGTCCGGATGGCGATCGTCGATGCCCGTATCCAGGATCGCCACTTCGATGCGGCTTGCCTTCGGGCGCTTGGCCTGGAACCAGCGTATCGCGCGCAGGCCCCATTGCAGGTTGAGGAGCGGGTCCACTCCCTTGGACGCCTTTGCTGCTTGGGTCCAGCGAGCGGGCATGCGCTCAACATACTCGACGCTTGAGGACGACGTGAGCTTCTTGAGTAGGGCAGGCGTCACCTTCTTGGCATCAACGGCGAGCATGTTGATGCCCTCGAGATACTCGTGCGAACTGTCGGTGACGCTGCTCATCACCGCTAGCTCCTTCCGGGCCTTCGCCGTTACCCTGGCCCGGCCGAGCGTGTTGCGTCGTTTCGAGAAGATGGCGTCTACACTCTTGAGGCCAGCGTTTCGCCGAAGGTAATCGAGTGGAGCCGAGACTGACTCGGGCAGGGCTGAGGCGCTGGCCGTACTCATCTTGAGAGCGCCCGGGCTTCTGGGGATGGCGCTCGGCTTCACGCGGACCAACAGCTGCCCAGGGACGTGAGCCAAGCGTTCGTTGGGCGGCTTTCTGCGGGATTCCATGAGGTCTCCTTCTACGGGATGATCTTGCAGACCTTCGCGACCGCGTCGAGGAACCTGACCAAGGACGAGAGGACGTCCGCGATCGTGCCCTGGCCGTTCTTCCGGAGGAAGGCGATCGCTTTCTTGAGAATTGGCTTCACCTTCGGCCAGTTCTTGCAGAACTCACGAATGGCCGTCAGTGCGGCGCCAATTCCGCCGAGTGCCTTGATGGTCGGCTTGCTTTTTCGCTCCTTCGCGATCGCGCTCTCGATGGCCTTTGCGCTCTTCTCGAGGCTGCGTGCAGTTGCGGGCTTCTTTTTCGCTGCCATGGGTCTCTCCTTCGGTGGAAGCGCGTTTGTCATATGAGATACGACACAGTGCTACGTCACTCGACCCTGTACCAAGCGCCGTGTTGGTGTGGACCCGCAATCTCACTTGCGCCGTCGCCATTTCCACGACGTCGTTTCGGTGGGGGCGCAGCCGGCAGAGCTGGACGGCTGGCGCATTTGGTCCCAATGCTGGCCCGCCATCTCCGCATGTGCGAAAGATCCAAGAGTTTCAGAGGCTTGCGAGGTTGCTTCGGGCGATGGCGCCTAAGGTGCTCGTGGAAGCCCGAGAAGGCGGTGCAGTTTCCTCGACCAGGTGAATGCCGCGGCGATCAGGGAAACTCTGAGAGGGCTCCTACGGCCTCTGAATTCGCATTCTGTTCCTGGTGCCGTTGGTTTCGGGCCGTCGGGCGGGGAGGTTCAGTGCCCACCTGATCGTCAACTCGTCTGTGACTCCTCCGAGGCGGATAATTCCCTTCTTGTTCTATCGGCGTCCCCTTCGCCGGCAATTTCGCTTGTCGGTTCCTCCGAGGATGCGGCCCCTCCAACAAGCTCGATGCAGCTTGGGTGAGAGCCGCCGATGGGCGTAGTCCATAAGGGATCGCCCGTATGGAGGTCTCAAACCGAGAACGAAAGGACAACAGAACATGACCCTCCCACCTACGAACCACCCGATCTCAGCTAGCTCTTTGGAGTACCGAGCCCGAGTCGATGCCATCCTGAAGAGCCGATTCTGTACGTCGATCAGAGACTTGTCTGCGGAATCGGTCGTGGAGGCGGCACGGTTCGCCGAGTACTCACCCAAGGAGTGCGTCGATTGGCTTGCGATGATCGACGGCCTCTGACGGAAAGAGCTAGGTTCGATGACGGAGAGTATGGCCGTCGAGCCCACGCCGCGGCGCGACGAGGCCAATCGCGGACGCGGCCTTTCGGTTGCGCAGTGCTGGTTCGCCGGCGAGTTCGCTTTTGGGCCTTGGCAAGCGGGGCCGGTGGGTTTCGCGGGGCGGAGGTTCCGGTCGCAGGAGATCCTGGCGCGGTCATTCCGGTGCGAGGCGTGCCATAAGCAGCACCTGATGCCTAGAGCTTGGCCCGTCGAGCGAACGCCTCTGAGTGACTTTAAAGGGCCTCCCTCGAAGCGGCGGACTCGATACTCCCTTTAGAGGTGTGTGCCAGGGGTCTTTCCTGAAGAAGGGACACGGCTGGCTCTGCGTCGAGGAACTCGAGCTCGACCAGAATCCAGCCCCGGGCAAGCGCACCGTCGGGCTGATCACAGTTGCACCCAGCGTCATCGCTGAAACGAGGGGCTACAGGACGGAATCTAGCCGTGCGGTGTCCATCCTACGTTTTGCATCGATGAGACGGTCGAGGTCATGAGCGGCCAATGGCGGCAGCTGTGTCTCCACCATCTCAAGGCGGCCCTGTTCCTGAACGCGGAATGGCCAAGTCAAGGCTAGACCGAAGGCTGGATGAGGGGCTGAAACTATGTGTGTCCGTCCAGCGCCATTGGCGAGGGACTCGACCAACTCGGCAAGCCAAGCTCCGGTAGCAAGATTTCGTGGTCGTCCGCCCTCGGTGATCCGCGGAAGGTGAGTGCGAATATCGCGCGCCACGCGACTGTAGTCTTCCTCTGGCTCGAACACAGGTATGGCGTTCCTTCCGTGTTCGCCGACGATAGTGATCGGCTTGCACGGCAATCTCCGAATGCGAAGGGAATGCCGTAGACGGGCGAAATCGAGATCGCCGCCAAATCCGATGACGGGGCCCGCGCGAGCGCCGAGATGGTCTCGCACGACGCTTGTAACATCATCGACCGGGCTAGCAATCACGATGACTATGGAGTCATCGCGCGGCGAGACAGTGTCGCACACTCTGCGCAGCATCTCCGCGTTCTGGTCGAACACGAACCCCGCAGAGGCACCTTCTGGGATCTGCATGCCAGAGGAGAGGACGATTGCCTCCGCTTCGCCGGACGCATGAGCGTCGACGACTCGAATCGGAAAGAGTGGGTCGATGGTTGAGCTAACGGCGTCGAGATACGCAGCTTCGGCAGACACCCTTCGATGTGATGCGATCCTTAGCTCCTCGATTCCGTGCGCATTCAGCAGGCCGTGCACGAGGGCGGCACCTGAGTTCCCGGTTCCGAAGACTGAGACGATCATTTCTTGGTTCTCAAGCAGGTCATCTAGGCGCCAGACTCCCACCGCAAGATTGTCGCTTCGGCTCGGACCTCGATCGCTGGGGGGTTGGTCACGGCGCCTAGCTCTTCACGGACACGATCGTCAGCTCTGAGGGTCCAAGCTCTAAGCTCTTCGCGGGACTCGAACGGAAGTTTTCCGAACGAGAATATTGTCCCTTCTTCATAGACTACCGCTTCGCTGACGTCGAGTTCGAGACGTTTGAGGCGATCGCCCTCCGTGAGAAAGGCTTGACGTACTTCCCGTGTCGACTTCGGCATTCGCATGACGATGTCGCACCGATAGATCGGTGTATTCAGTGTCTGCTCGACTCCCTCAATGCTCTCAAGGTCGATGGTCGGGGGGGCATAGTCGGCGAAGTCCTGCTGTGCGTCGTCATCCTGCCGCCGGTAGAGAATCTGCGCTAGTTCGACCCTCGCATTGGGTATAGAAGTGCAACGTGCTACGGCCTTCTGTGCGAGGGATTTGGCTTGCTCTGCTGGTAGCCGATCCCCGATGAGCATCTCCGCAGTTGGCGACATCGTAGACCGATCCGTGGACAGCTGCTGCGCACCGCGGAGCTTCTGGCATTCCCGAAGATCGAGTCTTGTTGCATCCCGCACGTGAACATAGACCGAATAGGACCCGGTCGGACGAGGCGATGCTGAATTCCCGCCCATGACCGATCGTCTGGCTTCTTCAATCAACTCGTCGGCTTCCCGCTGGCTGAGGCGATCAAAGAGTGAATCGAAGTAGCGCTGGATGGCGAGGTAAGCTCTGCTTCCTCCCTTGATCTCGAGTTGGGGACCGTCATTGGACGCGAGCCTATCGAATGCGAAGCTCTGCCACGCTACTTCATTGGTTGCGTAGACGGTGTACGGGATCGGGTCGTGAGTGAAGCGAATCGTGATGCCCTCTGTTGCGCCGTTGATGCGGTCGGGGTGGGACTCCAACCACTCTCTGAGATGGCCACGAATACGGTTGCTGATGTGATCGTCTTCTCTTTCTAACTGCAGCGAGCGCTGTCTTGCGGCTTCGCTATCCGGGTGGCACAAGACGATTTGGGCCACGCCGCCTCGCGTCAAGAACCGATCGAGATGCCGGTGTTCGACGAATCGGGGTAGGCAGTATTGCAGGATCCAGAGCCGTTTTGCGCCATCAATCGCTGGTCCGAGGCGGTTGTAGGGAAACCGCGGCGGGAGGTCGGTGTAGCCGACGTGGAGAGCGCGTCTCAAGTTGATCGTGCGATCTACGACGTGCTCGCGTCGAATGAAGAGGAACAGGTGTCGGGGCTCGCTGGTGAGATCGCGCTTGTCTTGCAGCGCCTTGATCTCCTCCTGTAGCTCGGGGACTACCTCATTGATCCTCGCGATCGCGACGTCGACTGAGGGATCTGAGTGTCCGTCGTCGGGCCTTGGAACTTGCGAGAGTGCTGCCTTGATCTGGCCGCCGTAGTTGCGGAACGTAGCTTCGGCGTGACGAGTCTCTTTGGCGATGCGATCACAATCGAACGCGAGAACTCGCTCTCCGGATGGAAGCACGTGTTCCTTGAATTGGTCTATGTGCTGCGATGCGGCGGTGTTGTCGGCCTTCTCGAGCGCCTCCGCAAGTCCCCGGGCTAAAGCGTTCCATTCTTCTTGCGTAGGCAGGTTTAGCTTGGTCGTAGGTGTCACGTAGATCTCGACTTTGCGGTCGGCGGCCGTGTAGTTGAGTTGCAGCTTCGGAAGCGGGTGTGCTGGAGAAACCGAACACATGTGCCGCACAGAGATGGTGCAGCTGGACCGCCGCAGTGTAACCGGTCCATTTGTTTGGAGGAATTCTCTGTGTGTGGATCGCAAACGAGAAGCTGTTTGTAGTTGTTTCGTCTCGTGGGGGCCTTCTTGCGCGCAGGAGCTTCAGACATACCGCGCCTGCTAGTCCTACGCTGCACGCCTGCAGGGCCAAAATTGGCTCGTCACGTTGGGAAAAAAGATCAATAATATCAAATACTTGAAATCGGACCTGCCGACCAAAGAGAGTCGTTCTCGTTGAGCCATTTCGGCTCGCTCGATAGGAGAACGAGGATGAGACGATGTCTCGCATTGGCCATTGCTATGGGGTTGTTGGGTATGGGGGGCGCGGTCGCCGATTCGCGCCCGGCGCGTCAACCGACGCGGGTTCATGAGCTCGAGTTCGCTCGTACGGTTCGAGCGCTCCAGCTGAAGATCGCGCGGCTGCAGCGCGAAGTGAGTCTGCTCCGGTCGTGCCGTGAGGAGCTGCTCGTTTGCAATGCCACGAAGGTCAACCATTGCGATGTCGACGGCTGACGCCGCTAACCGCATCGCCTAGGAGCATTCAGCCTTGAGTGCTCCTAGGCCGTGCTGGTGGTTCCTCACGTAGGGGTGGTCGTTTTGCGAATCGCATCTGAGTGCGCGTATGGCAATGCGATAGATCGCGGTTGCCAACGGTGCTGGTCCGCCAGCGATATCGCTTGGGTGGATGAGCAGTCGGCCACGGAGCTCTCTAGGGCAGGCATTGCGAGTTCTCTCGGCGATTCGGTCTAGCGGTTCCGCCGCGCTGCTTCGACGTCGATTCGGACCGGATGTCCGTGCTGCTCGAGGAGATAGACGAGGTTCGATCCGTCGATCAGCGAGATCGGCTTGTCTTTGGCAAACTCTCTTGCCTGCGCGCCGAAGTGGGCCGTCGTTACAAGAAGGCCCTTCGCGGCGCCCTCATTGAGCATGGTCCCGTAGAGGTCGCGGACGGCTGAGACGGGCACGGCTTTGGTGTAGCGCTTGGCCTGGATCACGAACTTCCCGCCCCGAATCGGGTCCGGGTCGAACACGACGGCGTCCACGCCACCATCTTGGCTGGATCTCGTGACCTTCACTTCGGCGCCATGCTCGGAGAACATCTTCGCGAAGAGCTCTCTGACGAGGTGTTCAAACTCCTCCCACGGGATCTCGGCGAGATTGGTCAGAGCGTTGAGCTCCGCGAGCATCTCGCGGGATTCAACGAATCTCGGATCATCCCGATTGAAGGTCATGATCGGTTGAACTGGTGCGACCTGGGAGAGGGGGCCTGCGATTAGGCCCTTTAGCTGTTTGATGCACTCCGTCGGATCCACCCGGGCGAGATTGAGGCCGTCGAACTGCTCTCTGGCTTCACTAACCGACAGGAAGCACGACGTTTGATCGTGTCCAGTCGCTTTGTCGATGACCGTGGTCCAGACGTTGGCAACGACCCGAGCGACGTGCTCCGTGTACACAGACTCAAACACCTCGTGCATGACCCTCAGAGCCAGCTGCTTGATGGCTGAGTCGTAGAGATCCTCACGCTCGCGCTTCTTCAGCTCTACGGGCGCGATCGCACGGTTTCGATCAGTAAGCTTGTAGGAGGCGATGGCTGAGACGTCGTCGGGGCCAGGGACCGAGATGTCGGCGATGATCGTGCGGCTTTCTTCATCGAACCTCGCGATGATCGATGGGATCAGCCGAGCAGGGTAGGCGGAGCGCTCGAAGACCATCGAGACGTACTCTTCGATCGCCTCGCGCTGTCCGGCTTCGAATGCAGCCTGAAAGGCCCCAATGGAGCGGTTCTTCTCTTCCTTCGCCTTTCGGAAGATCTCCGCCGCCTCATCCTCTCGCTGATCATGTGTGGCCTTGAGTTCGCGCGTTCGAGACCGATGCGCGGAGAGTTCCTCTTGGTGCTGGGCAACCTTGCGGTTCCAGGCGGGCGGCCAGAGGTAGAGAAGGAAGGTCCGTTCAGGGGCGTTCGGCTCTGGGTCCGGTTCGAACACCTCGCGGGCATACTCCCGCGTCTCGAGCAGAGACGGCCAGTGAATGCGGTCGTCTATGGAGAGCGTGGCTTCGAGCGTTCCCCGGAGCTGCTCGACTTCCTCCTGAGCAATGCGCGTCATCTCTGCGGCGCGCTCTCGCAGGTCCTGTTTTGCTTCCGCGACACGCTCGCGGAGTTCGCGATTGGCCCATGTCTGGAGTTGTCTTCTGGCCTTTTGTTCGACCTCGCTGCGGAGCTTGGCCTTGACGATCTTCGAGAGGCCGAGGAACTCATTCTCCAGTGTTGCGCAGTACATCGGAGCCTTGCGGTAGTTCCCGGCGGGCGTGATCCAGTCTTCGACTACGTCGATGACATACTCACGACTCTCGATATCGCGGACGATGTCGTTCTCGTCGATCTGGGTCGGCATGGTGGGGTGGCTTCTCTCGGTGTCGTGGTTCCCTATCAGAGGGTCGGAGTGCTCGTGCCGCTATGTGGCCAAAACCACCCGATCTGCCTCGTCCTAGTCCTTGTAGAAGTACGTGATTCGCTTGCCGTAGGCCTTCGCGAAGCTCTGAAGCTCCACGACGTCAACGCGCCGGTCTCCACTCTCGCACCTCGAGACGAAACTCTGATTGGTACGGAGGCGTTTCGCAGCCTCCATCTGAGTGAGTCCCGCATCGTGGCGAGCGGCAACGAGCAGCTTGAGGAAGCGTTGGTACGCAGGCTTGCGGGTCGCGGGCATCGGCATCTCGCGACCATCGATCTCTCTCGTGACTATGCGGATACTGCATGAGCGGGCGCGTCCCTGCTCGGCCGTTGCCGCGGTTGGCGCAATCTCTCTTGCAGTTTTCGGAAGGACCGGGTTGCACCGTAGAATGACCTAGGGACGGTCTGGTAACGGTGAACTGACTCTCGGCCGTCTCTTGATTGCGATGACGGCCCCGGGGCTAAAGAGAGCGCCGAGGGCCTGCACAACCTGGAGTGGAGACCGTGCCTAATCCGTCGCGAAGTCAGATCAAGAAGCGTGTGATCCACAACTTGTCGATCGTGAGTGGCTATAGCGAAGAGAGCATCAAGGAGACCCACTCTCTGAAGAACCACTTAGACATGGGCGTGCGACAGAGGGAGAGCCTTGCGCCCGGGTTCGAGGTTATCGCGCGGGAGTACAACTCGGACGCTGTCATCTCCAAGGCTGAGTGCGGCCGGCTGGCGACCGTGAAGGCGAGCATCGACCTGGTCTGGTCGCGGGCAAAGGGTAGTAGTTGATGCGGCGGGTTCAGCGGGCAGGGAGTGCTCTTCTGTTGCTCCTACTTGCGATCCTCATTGGGGCGCCTGGGACAGCGCAAGAGGAGGTGCCGGGCACCGATGGCGGAGCGGACTGGCTGTCGTGGTCGCGGATTAGCCTTCGCCGGTCGTTTCAGTCTGAGAAGCAACGGGCCGACGCCGCGTCATTGGGTCTGAGTGCGCCGCGAGGGGCAAGCGACACCTTCTCGATCACCGGCGCGCTTGTATACGATTTCACGCCAAACGACTGGATGTCGAGGGCCACAACATCCGCGTTCGTCGAGTTGCAGAGGAACAGCGACCAGGACAAGGAACAAAACCTGATCTTGTCTGGGGTGTCGATCGACGCGCTGCCCTTTGACTCAGTCACCAACTGCGCCCCCCGTGCCTTCAGCGACTGTACGACACCGATTGTGATTGGAACTTTGAATCACCGCCACGACGAGGTCGGCGATACGGAAAGCGCGCAAGCCTCCGTGTTCGCATCGCTGCTCATACAAAGAGAGTATTTCCGGAAGGGATCGAAGCCCCCCGTTCCCGACCCGGGCGATCCCAGGCCGCAGCGCAGACTCAAGGTGCCGCTGTACGTGCCGAACCACATTCATACGATTCGATCGGAAGCCGGTGCGACCAAGCTGTTGTCCTATGAGTTCAGTCCCTATGTCGGACTCGAGTATGACGGTGCGTATCGGGTCAAATCGGGGACAGATCAGTCGACGGGGAGTGCTATTCGGGTCGCAGGAAAGCTCCGCTTTGCTTTGGACGTTCTCCCGGGTTGGTGGGGCGGTATTCCGGTGGTCGAGGGGTTGACGATCACAGGCGACGGTCAGCTCAGGCAGGACATCAAGGATACGATTGAGTACGACGGCGGTCCGTTCTACCCCTATGGGCGCCTAACGATCGCAGCTGATGTGTACCGAGAGCGGGATGAAGATGGGTCTCTGATCGAACGAGGTCGATCTGCAGGTATCGGATTGGATCTGATCGCAGGCGAGGATCCGAGCAAGGCGTTCCTCGATCAGCGTCTGCTTAGGCTGACCTTCAACATTCGACTGTAAGGATTCGGCGGATCGTTCTCCCTTCGTTCCCAGATGCGATGCTGGGGGCTGAGTCTTCTCTGGCTGTGTGGCGCGGATTGCGGGAAGTCGAAACGAGCAGATCGGCTGGCTCGAGAGGCCGGCTGTCCCTGCTAGGCGTCCGAGCTAGAGATTCATGTAGCACGCGAACCACTCGAAACCACTTCGAGCATACGATGAGAGAGGCGAAGAGTGGTTCGATGGAAATAGCTCCGCCGTCTACATGGACTACGGGATCGACCCACTTGAGCCCACAGCGATGACTCTGCCGCGGCTCGCTCACCGCAGCTACAACCCAACTAGCCAAGTTCTCTCTTTCCGAGACGAATCGATCGACCTGGCAGCCGTGCTCGATGCGCTCGCAGGCGTCCGGACGAAGTGCCGATCATTCGCGCTGCCCTAGTTGGTCACGCAGCGCACACGCTTCAGCGGCCCAGCCCTCAGGCCGCCTAGTCGATCGTGGTAGCCTTTGGGCATCTACGGGCTCCAGTGCACGATTCGTCGGGTCCGGCCGCTGAGCTCCAGGTCGTTGGGGGCGACGACGCATGAGTCGATCTCCGGGCGCAGATGACTGGGACCATTTACAGAGAGTCTTGGTGCACGAGTTCTTCAAGTGTGATCAAGCTTTTCTCGATTTCGCAGACTTCTCCGCCGTCAACTTCGGTGGTAGGACGGACAAGCGGCTTCTCTTGGCCATGTTCGATGCGTACGCGCGCTTTCCGCACCATCTCTACGAGTTCTACCTCGGGAATATCAAGCGCGAACGGGGCCGCCTTGGCACCGTTCCACACGAAGAATGCGATCGCATCCTCCAGGCCGAGGCTGAGAAGCTCATGCGAATCCGTAGGGAGCGCATCCTTACGGGAGACGCTCCGCGCTGGGAGAACCATGTCTCTTACTACGAGTCCCCGGTTCCCAGCGACTTCGCGTGCGACTTCAGGCAGGCGCGAAACCGCGTGGCTCATGCCGACTACAGACGCGCCGGCGCGGCAGGCGCCACCGGTGGCTCTGGAAAATCTCGGAGCCCGAGAAATACGACTGGGGAGAGATAGAGCGGTTCAATCTCGCGGTTCAACCCGAGGAGAGACTGAAGCCCTCGCTGCACTCGCTCCGCCAGCGCCTAGGGAACTGGCTCTTCTCCCGGAGAATCCGCGCCTTGATTCGTAACCGCAGGTAGTTTCGCCAGACAACACGTCGCTTGAGCGCCCTTGTCCTCGACTCAGCGCAGTCCCTGGTTTTCAGGTCGCGGCGTCTTGTCCACGGTCGCCCCGAGCTGGTCCCGCGCGAATCCTGAGTTTTGATCCGGTTGCGATCCTCGCGTTCGTCGTCGAGCCGATCTCGGCGGCGGAAGGTCCATCGGAAGCTCGAGGCGATCAGGGCGAGCGCGATCGGAACGGCAGAGGAGGTTGGCCTAGCGTCGCTTGTTGATTGCCTTGACCCAGTGGTCGATTGTATCGATATCTTTGCGAAGCTCGTCTCCATCAGGGAGTGGAGGATTCTCGGCGGGTGACTTGTCGTGGCCAGGAAGGAATCGCGAACACTTGGTCATCGCGCTTTCGAGCGTCTCGCATTCCTCTTTCGTGATCCGTGACAGCTGGATGATCTGCCGGGTCTGAACACTCTTCCGGTAGCGTTCGACGACCCCGCCGAGAAGGACCTCCTCCAGAGCCCGTTCCCAAGCCTCACGCAGAAAGCCGTAGATCAGGATCGCCTCTCGCTCGTACTCGGTCTCCGTGCGTGTCCGGAATATCTTGTCTGCGCCCTGGTGCATTTTCCGAAGAACGCCGATCCGGTCTCTCGTTTTCATTGCGATCCATGGAAGATCTGGAGATGCAACGCCAGCGCCGATGTTTCGCTCCTGGCGTACGTATTGATGCTTGCACTCCGCGCCGACCTCTTCGGCACAGGCAGCCAGGGCAACCATGAAGACGATGTCATGGGTAAACACGACGACCTGCCGAGAAAGCGATTCTTCTGCGAGTCTCCGCGCTACGTTTTCGCGCCAGTCGTGATCGAGCGAAGACACGGGATCGTCGAAGAGAATCGCGGACGGGTTCTCTGCGGTGCTCAGCTCGGCGAAGAACGCAGCAATGGAGAGCGTGCGGCCTTCCCCTTCGCTGACCACCTTCGGGACTTCAACCCCCGGGGCTCGTTTGAGCACGATCTCGTGGAAGAGCGTCCCTCGTGCACCCCCAGCTGCACGCAGTTCCATCTCGACATGCGCGAATTTCAGGCGCGCGAGCTCTGCCAGGAAGCTTGAGGCGAGTCTCTCCGTGACGACTCTCTTTGTGACCTCGGTATTCTTCCGTGTAATCGCTCCGGTGCCTGTGTCCTTCAGGCACACCTGGTAGGCAGCTAGTCGCTTCTGCCTCTCGATCTCGTCCAGCACGCCCTGCAGCTTCTTGCTGAGGCTCGCCCGCGCTTCAAGTTCTTGTAGCTCGTCTACTAGCCGATCAAGTCGGCTCGGGTCGCTACCAGATGTGAGCAGCGTGGCCCGGTTCTCGACCGCCTGGGCCTGAGAGTTCACTTCCTCAGTCGGGAACCGGATACTGCGTGTCGCGGGGATAGGTGATTTGGCGGAAACTGCAGAGACAACCTCGGATTGAGTTTCGCTACCCTCAGCGAGGGCCCTTTCGACCGTCTCGGCGAGCTGCTCCGCCTCGATCCTCAGGTCCTCGACCGCTGTGTTGATCGATTCGCCTGAGAACGAGAGGTCCTCAAGATGCCGCAGCCGTCGATTGAACTCGGTCGAGGCCTCGTCTAGCTGTTTCTGCGCGGTAGATTGGACGAGGTCCTCAAGCTGGCAAAGCCTCTCGACCGCGGCCCTTTCGAGATTTTGTTGGCAAAGGACACATCGCGCCCGGTCGTGGGTCGCCGGAAACTCGTGGTCGGTGTAGGCGTGAGCGTTCGAGAACCGTCGCGCGGCTTCCCAAAGGGTCTTCCAAGTCTCGGATCCGGTGCCGTTCAGGAGTCCGTCAGCTAGGGCGGCTTGCTGTGTTCGCTCTGCCTCTGCGGCGGCACGGGATCGAGCGCCTTGCGCGTCTGCAAGTGCCCGTATCGTTTCGGAGGACACTCCGTTTGAAAGCGTCCCAAGATCAGAAGCCAGCGAGCGAAGGCGCTGGGCCCGTAGGCGTAGAGTTTGAGCGAGGGCGGCCGGATCGTCCGACCTCATGTCCTGCGACGCCTTCTTGAGCTCAGCGAGTCGCTCTATCTCCGTCTCGCTCAGGGTCCCGACTTCACGGACCTTCTCCGCGCTCGTCAGCGACGTGATTCGTGACGCGATGCGGTGGGCTGCAGTTTCCTCTGGAAGATCCGGTAGGTCGTTTGGCGCGGCAGCAAGAGCGTTCTGTTCGCGCTCGACTATTTCCTTCACGGCTTCGCAGGTGTTGGAGAGCTTGTCGAAGAGGTCGAGACCAAACGGCCGAAATGCGACATCTGTCTTCTCCCTCAAGTAGACGGACGCGCAGTGACTATCGAACACCTTGACTTGGCTCAGCTCGGGGCTGGCTTCTGCCTCGCCGGTCCACGAGTCTTCCTTGTTATCATCTCCAACCATGAATCGGATAGTTGCGTTTGGTTGCCCGGGAGGGGCACCTGATAGGACATTGCCCAGCACGTCCTCGGCCCCTCGCGCCCTACAGGCGCTCTTGAGTATCCGGGTGTAGCCGGACTTCCCGGCAGCGTTCGCGCCATAGACGATTGTCAACGACGGGCTGAATGCGATCCTCTGGTCCGCCGCGAGTGCATTGACGCCGCCGTGATGCGTTAGGTCGGTGAGGCTGACGGCAGTGGGGTAGGCGCCGCCCGACGGAAGATGTTCATCAGCAAGCGGCTCGTGATCTTGTGGTTCTGCGAGCCCATGCTCCGCCTTGCAGATGAGCGCGAGCTCGTCGATGTCGTCGCCATCGAGGTCGCCGACCGTCACCAGCCGTCGCAACGCGTCTCGCTGCCAGTCCGGACGGTCTCGCGACCACGTGAGTATCTCGGTAAGAACTTCCACAGCGCCTCAACGTCCGTCATCGGCCGGCCGACTCGGAGTGTGACGTCTTCCGTACGTGGCCAGGGCTCCGATCGCTGTTTCAGTCGGGGATGAAGAGCTGCTAGAAGTACTCTAGTACTGGACGCGTATCCACTAGCACCTTTGGAGCGCAGGCAGCCAAAGACGGCTATCGCGCGGTAAGGGCTCTCTTGGCGCTCGCGTCCAACACCTTCTTGCAGTGATCCGAGACCCAGGGGCTCACCTGGGGTTCTTCCACGATCTCGCTCAGGTAGGTCAAGCAGTACTCGAGTGTGTAGTCCTTCTCGACGATTCGTTGAACGATCCTATCAACGGCCTCCGCGACGTGCTGCGCCGCCTCGTCCGTGAGAGATGTAAGTGCGGGCGCGGCAGACCCAGTCCCCGAGACCGTAGTTGTTGATGTCGAGCTAGAATCATCGCTCTTCGACTCCGAAGTGACACTAGACGTGCCGCCTGCGCCGATCCCATAGAGCTGCGGTCGGACTGCACCTGTGAGTTGCTCAATTGCGAGCAACGCCACCATCGAGTCTCGATAGCGAAGGTGAAGCAGTTGATAGTCGGGACCACCAATCGCGCTGCTGAAGTATCCCTCACAGATTCGGTACATCGCGTCGCGCAGGAGCTGAATGCTCTGTGTTCGGAGGCCGATGTTGAGGGCTCCTTCGGCGGTGTTCGCGGAGATTTCACCCGAGCCTTTCTCGGCAACCTGGACGGCGGCCGCCAGTGCGGCACTCAGCGCTTGGAGAGCGTCCGGGCTGGGCTCGGCACAAGTCATCACGCGCTCACCCTTCGACGTCTTGTAGCGCTTGGACAGCACGACGCGTTGCTTCGCATCTAGGGCGTCCGCACGTGCAACCTTCCTTCCTTCAGGTCCACCAAGCTCGAAGTCGCGGTGGACGGAATGGAAGTTCGCCCAACTGCAGGCATTTGAGCTGAGAAGGAAAGGCGAGAGAAGGAGGATCACTCGTAGAGACATCGGCTGGACCGCCAGTGATTGGGGAGCGAGATCGCCCCATCGTGCCGGCCGAAGTTTGATCTCTGCAAGACGTTTCGAAGCCGTGGCCGACCGCAAGCTGCGTTGACACGATTCGCTGTCGGGCGCTCCCCGGCTCTCTCGGCGAGAGCGGAAATCTGTCCATCGGCGGTGTCGGATCACTATAGAATCGAGTTGCAGGGTGAGCTCGAGTGTGTCTGAGCGGATGCTGGACGATGCGAGAATGCTGACTGGAGCAAACGATGAGAAGACCGATGTCGATCGAAGAGGGCGCGCTTCGGCGCGTTCGCGAGTGCAACGAACAACAGATGGAGTCCATCGCTGCTGTTCGGCGCGGTACGCCTCTCGCTGCAGAACCGGAGCCTGAGCGCGCAGCCGAGCGGGTTTTGGCAGAGGCCAGGCTAGCCCCCGTCCAAACCACGGTCTTTCGGCTAGATGCGCCTTCCTCCGAGAGAGTCTTTCCGACACCAGAGGAGGCAGGCCCAGAGCGAATCTGGGGACCCACCCGCGACTTCGTTGGTGTGGCGTTTTTGGAGCGTGGCATGGCGGCCGCGCGTACGGTCGGTCGCGTCTCGTTCCGGGACGGGCGCGCGAACGGGACCGGTTTCCTCGTTGCACCTGGTGTGTTTCTTACGAACAACCACGTGCTTGAGTCAGAGCGTGACTGCCTGTCGTTCGTTGCGGAGTTCGACTACGAGACCGACGTGTTCGGGAGACCACGCGAGGTGTGCCGGTTCGAGTTCGACCCTGGCGCGCTGTTTGTAACAGACGATCGAGATGACCTCGACTACACGGTCGTTGCCATCGGAGCGCAGCTCTCGGGAGGCACGTCTGTTCGCGACTTTGGCGCGAGTCCGCTCTCCGATGCCTCGAACAAGCACTCGCTTGGCGAGGTCGCGAACATTGTCCAGCACCCGGATGGTCGGCTGAAAGAGGTGGTCCTCCGCGAGAACCGGCTGGTTTCCCGATTGTCTCACGTGCTCCACTACGTCGCCGACACAGAGCCAGGATCATCTGGAGCGCCCGTCTTCAACAACCAGTGGCAGGCCATCGCCCTTCATCACTGGGGTGGTCCGTGGCGCCAGGATCGCGGGCCGGACGGTCTGCCGGTTCCGCGCTTCGTCAACGAGGGCATTCGGATCAGCGCGATTGTGGACGAGCTTCGCGCGAAACGCGGCGATCTCGGAGCCGCCCAGCGGGCTCTTCTTACCGAAGTGCTTGGCCTCGGCGAGAGCACATCGGGCCTTCAGGTGGGCGCGACACGGGGCGATGGCCGCGCTGAGGACGAGCGAGGTGCGGAAGTCCGAGCAGATGGAACAGCTGTTTGGCGTGTTCCCATTGAGATCTCGGTGGCCATTCCAGGTGCCTTCGGTCGGCCCTCGGCCGCGCCGGATACGGCCAAGCAAGTAGTGGTCCCCGCCGAACCAGGTCCGGAGGCGTTCCGAAGGACCGTCAACCGCAACTACGAGAACCGTAGAGGGTACAGAGCAGAGTTCTTGAAAGGCCACCGGATTCCCCTACCTGGCGCGAGGCATGGTGTTTTGGATCGCCTCGCGGCGAATCTGCAGGCGGAGCCCGGCGATGACCCGTTCGAGTTCGCCTACGAGCACTTCAGCGTGTACGTGGACGGCGTGCGCGGTTTGCCGCTAGTGACGGCTTGCAATATCGACGGAAAGAGCCTGAAGTCGATCAATCGCAAGACTGGAGAAGTGAGTCGGGCTGAAGCCTTGGTCGTAGAGGCGGAGTCAGGTCCGGAAGCACGCGAGAAATGGTACGACGATCCAAGGATTGATCCATCGCTCTGCGGCAATGACTCGATGTACACAAGCCAGCGCGTGTCTCCTGGGCGCAACCGGTTGGGACGCATCTTTCATCGAGGCCACATGGTTCGACGGCTGGATCCCTGTTGGGGATCTGATGCTCGGGCTCTACGAGCAGAAGCCGATACGTTCCACTTCACGAACTGCACCCCGCAGGTCGGAAGCTTCAATAGCAGAACCCGTTTCTGGCAGGGGATCGAAAACCATGTCTTGGACAGCGCTAGATCGGATGACCTGCGGCTGTGCGTGTTTACGGGTCCGGTGCTCGACGACGACGACCCGCCGTACCGCGAAGACGTGTTCGAGGGATTTAGGGTCCCTTTGCAGTTCTGGAAAATCGTAGTTTGGAGCGAGTCGGGTGACCTCTCGGCTCTGGCTCTCCTCGCGGACCAAAGCCCGTTGCTGCGCGAGGTTCCAGAAGCGGCGGAGGCGATCGATGACACAACCGATATTGACGATTTCATCTCCACTGTTCCGGAGATAGAAGCGCTGACGGGCCTGGATTTTGGGAAATCCGTGGAGCGCGCAGATATTCACGAGACGGTCCCGGAGTCCGCGCGCAAGCGGTCTGAGTCCGAGGTGAGGGAAGAAGGGGTTGCGAGTCTTGCGCTATCGAGACGGTCGAGAGGGAAGTCGGGGCGCAAAGGGAAGGGTGGACGCAGCTAGCTTCCGGAGGACGAGATTGTGAAGGTTGAGATCGATGATGACTACGTGGCCTGGGTCCAAGGGACGGCTCAGAAGGCGCTCAAGGAAGCAGGCCTGACGCTGACCAACTCTGCTGAAACGATGATCGCTGGATTGCTGCACGCGCAGGTCGCAGATGGGTTCTGCCGCGACAAAGAGCACTGTATTGCGGCGGCTAATGAGCTGCTGGATGGTGTCGTGAGGGGGTACAGATCTGGAAACTACGGTTTTGGACTCTTCAAGGGCACGATCAACGAGAACCAAGCGCTCCACATCATCACGGAGGTGAACAAGGCGCTGATGGCATTCCCTTGGTTGCCGCTGTGAGCGCGGAGACGCCTACGCATCAGACAGCGACGTCTGACAGCGCCCTCAAGGTCATTCCTGAACAGCTATTCGAGGCAAGGCTGAAGGCGAACGCATTAGCCGAGTCGTTCTTGAAGCAGCTGGTCACACTCGCGAGCGCGGCCCTCGTGCTCTCTGTCGGGTTCTTCTGGGACGCCTTGAAAGCGAAAAATGGCGTGGAGTGGGTCTTCCTGCTGCCTATCGCGTGGCTCTCCCTAGTACTGGCGGCATTCGTCGGAGCCATTGGTGTCGCGATGCTGGTGAACAACCTTGATGTACCTGATCAGACGATGGCGGAGCGTGACGCTCTCTCGATCGATCGCGCTTATGCGGCCAGCAGCCTACCCGTCGTCTGTGCGTGTTGGGGAGCGATGATTGGGTTTGTCGCGGGGATAGCCCTGTTCGGTGCCTTCGCCGCACGCCAGATCATGTTCTGAGTTCGTCAAGCCCGCCGCGCGAACCGCGCTCGTTCAGTTGAGGTTCGGGGGTCGCGCGTCCCTCGTTCGCGTCGGTGGTGCTTTGGTCGAACGAGACTCGTTCGGGAGGGTTGCAGCGTGAAAAGGAGCAGGGACAAGGATAGAGTCAGTGCCTCGGGAGAAGGAGACGTAAGACCCGCGACAGCCTCCACTGGTACGGGTAGGCCAGCCACTTGGTCGGAACTTGTCGCACTTCTCTTGGAGCGACCTTTCCGGATGGGCCTGACTCTCCTCGCAGGGCTGACGGTCCTACTTGCACTGATCGGCGCAGCGGTCTACGGCGGAGCTAGGCTGGTCATGCTTGGCGACGTCTCAGATGCACTGGACTCTCTCGGCCTGTTCGCTGAACGCGAAGGTGACCTCGAACAGTCGCTTGTGGATCTGCAGGCCCAACTGAATCAGCTGCAATCTCGTTTGTCTGCCGTCCCGAGTGCACCTGTCATAGATGAAGCACCCCGATACCAAGTTCGAGTCGATCTAGATCGGATGGATCTGATCGAATGCCCCGAGTTCGTCTGGGACACTGCGTGTGATCTCAACTTCAGCGTCGTAACTTCGCACGGAGAGCTTCCACTGCGTCCCGAGAAGTACGTTCGGAAAGGCGAAACCGGGTTTGTCCTGGGACTAGGGGATGTGGTGGCGCTAGAACCTAGCGCCCCTTGGTTTCGCTTCAAAGTCGAGGAGAAGACTCGCTTTCGGCGTAGCTTCTTCGCAGAATCCAAGACTCTATTGGTAGGGGGCACGCGATTCGAAGCACCGGAAAGTCTGGACCTAGTTGGTACAGAGCTGCGTGTCCGCCTCTACTTTACCGCCAAGGTCACGGAGCTTGGCCCCCGTTGAGGCCGCACCCAACATGGTCGCGCGGAGGTTGCCCGACGATGCGGGTCAGCCGTGAGCGTGCGCGCGTATCGATCCATGGTCGCTTGCGGGGGGCGAGATACACTCGGCTTTGTGTGTGCCTCGCTGACAATGCCGACTAGTGCGACCTTGTTGCCGACATAGCGCTCGCCAACGAGGCTCCGCAGGATGCAAGTGGGGCAAGATCAAGCCATCGAATCCGCGGAGGCTATCCCAGCTCCTCACCCGCAAAGAGGCCCGCGTCGGGCCTAGCGCCGCATCCGCTCCTCAAAGCGTTTGTGCCATTCCTGCACGAGCTGACGCGCTTTCGCGCTTGTTTGAGTTAGGTCGATCTCGGCGTAGTCCGCGCGGATGAGATCGACAAGGCGGCGATATGCATCGTCGAAAGCCGATACGGCAGCATCAAACGCATCAATGGCTGCAGGCCAATCTGCCTTGTCGTTGCCCTCGTGCCGGCGCATGAAGCGATACGTACGGCCGTCCGGTAGCAAGACGAACCAATCACCAAACTTGAGAGTCGCGTTCCATGCCTCGTGGAACGCCATAACGGCGTTGTCCAAGTTCGGGTCGGATACGTGGAACAGCGTGGACGAGATAAGTCCGTCGGAAGAGTCGTAGTAGTCCCAGATCCCATCCACGACTCGGCGGGAGCGAAGGGCATCGATGAAGCGATCGATCTCGGCGCAATCGATGCAGTGAAGGAGCTCGCGAAGCTGCTTCAGATCGCGCGCTCGCTTGGTTGCGTCGGAAACTGTGGAGCCGGTTTGGGTGGCAGATCTGAGGTCTTGGAGTTCGCGTCGAGTTCGGGATTCAGCGTGCTCCTTCCATTGGCGGATGCGCTCTACGGGGAACAGGGATTCGTCGCGGTCAATCAAGGCGGCGCACGAACTGCAAAGCCATATGCCATTTTCGGCGGCGGCGCGTTCCTCTGGTGTTAGCGAGGCGTCGTAGCGGGGCCCGCCGGCGGCTGCAGCAGTGATATGGGCTGCGATTCCGACATTCACTGAACGATCGGGAGCGATATGTGGTCCGCTTGTGATCCTCAAGCAATCCGGATTCGAGCACCGGTTGGCTACGCGTTTCGCGAGCGTCTCCTTGATCGGCTTGGTGAAGTCGTCTCTCATTTTCACAAGCGTAGCGATCGGGGGGGGGCGCTGCGTCGCAGCTGTCTACCGCGAATAGGGAGTCTTCACCTGTTGCGGCCATTCCCGTCCACAGGGCTGTTGAGCGCTCTTTCGAGGGCGCAGATGCTCAGATGGACGACGGCGTGTCGGATGCTGAGTGGGGTTCGGGGAGTAACCGCGCGTGTCACTACATCGCCGCGACGAGGCTCTCAACGGCGGCCGACGCGAGAATCGGACGCCATGCCTCGTGCTGGGGTAGAATGACCACCAACGACACGGGACAACGCTCAGGGTCGTCCGATGATGCACGTAGCCTGTTGCTCGGTATCCGCGAAGTCTCTTCGGTCCAACTGGATCCGGGGTTCTGGCCAGGGCCTTTTCGTCCTCGCGCTGTCGGTATGGCTGTTTGGAGTCTCCTCTAGCGCGGCGGCCTACGAGCTGGAGGTGGTCGCGCAGACTGGTGACACGCTCGCCGGGGTTTCGCTCAGCACCTTCGGACGGGGCGCGTCCGTGAACGACGGCGGTGCCGTGGCGTTCGTGGGCCGAGATGCTGTTGCTGGTCGAGGGACTTTGTTCCTTCTGAAGGACGGCTCGGTTCTGCGCAGCTTTGATATCGGTTCCCCTTTCCGCGCGGCTGACTTCGTACAAGTAAACGAGCTTGATCAGATTTCTTGGCGGGAATCTTCCGACGATGGCTTGGTGACCTTCGTGAAGCGCCTTGACACAGCGACGGCGGGGCCTGCTATCGCTACGGGATCCTTCGCGCCCGCTTTTCCGGGGGATTTCGACTTCCTCCTTGAAGCGACGACGTTGAACAATACAGGCCAAGTTGTTCTGAGCGCTGACGATGGCGCATCCACGGGCCTTGCCACCCCAAACGGTGCAGGCGGGTTTCACCTGTCAAGCGGTCTTTCTGGCTTCCCGAATCTGTATCCGCTTGTCGCGGACAACGCGACGACGGTCGCGCGATTCGGCGGAAGTACCAACTCGCCCCTCTTCCTGTTCACGAGCCCGAACTTCTTCGGCACAGCCTTCTCGATCGCCGCGTCGCCGAACTACCTCGCCGTTGGCGAGAAGCCGGGGATCAGCGACGACGGCGCACTTCTAGCCTTCATGGGACATGAGAGCTCCCTGGGCGTCGGGATTTTCGCGGCCCAGGGCGAGACGCTCTTTGGAGGGCCGTTCGCTCCGTTTAAGGTGGCGGGTGATAGTGGCTTCAGCAGCTTTAGTCTTAGTCCGCGCGTCGGCGTCAACCACCGGGTGGACGGGTCGCCCGACAGCTACTCCGTTGTCTATCTAGCGACCAGCGACGTGGGGAGCCCTGGGCCGCTCGGGATCTACGCAAGTCGCGTCGATGGCCCGCCGATCGCCGCGCCCAGCATTGGCCCGCCCGTTCGCATCGTTCAAGTGGGGGATCTCATTCCCGGTCTCGGCACCGTAACGGATCTCGATCTCTACGATCCGGTCAACAACAGCGGCCAGGTCGCCTTTTGGGCGAACACCACGGGTGGGCAGGCGATAGTCCTAGCGACGCCGCGCTCGATTGACGTTGTTGACCCCGCCTGCAGCGATCAGGGAGTCTGTTTCGGCGCCTTGTACTCGCAGGTAGGACCTTCGTTCGTGATCGACGAATCCGATCTGGATGCGCTCGCCAATGCCAGCATCGAGCGAGATGGCGCTATCACAGATGGCGTGACTCGCCTTCTCCTCCGAGTGGAGAGCGGCGAAGCCGTCGACTTCGCTCTCGAGGATTCGCCTGGATCACCTGCTGGACCGGAGTGGGGAACACTCAGCCAGCTTGATGGAACGAACGGCGGCAGTGCGTTGACGGCCTTGCCGCGACCGGCGAACGGAAGCTCGTTCGCGTTCGCCGTCTACACTACGCCCGAGGACTTCCCGGGTCCAGAGCTCAATATCCAGGATGGCAGCAACGTGCGCATTGTCGCTACGACCCCCTCTGGATCCGTCGACTACGCCGAGTTCGTTCGTCTGCTACCGCCCCCCGTTGTCCTGGTGCACGGGTTGTGGTCCGGAAAAAAGGCGTGGAAGGACTTCGAGACGTACCTGGAGGTGCGTGGATTTCGCGTGTGCGAGGGCTGTCGGGTTGACTATGGGCGCCGGTTCCCAGCGGCATCCTTCGATCCGACGCTCCAAGGAGATGACGATCGGTTTGCCGTGGACATGCTGGCATTCGGCATTAGTGATGCACTGGAAGCTGTTCGAGCAGAGGGAATCGCGGGCACGCAGGTCGACGTGGTTGGGCATAGCATGGGCGGGCTTGTGGCGCGATCGTTCGTGGCGACACAGGATCCATTCGTTCCCTACTACACCCTTGCCAACCTCAACGAGGGCTGGATTCACAAGCTCATCACGGTGGGCACTCCGCATCTGGGATCGCCTCTTGCTGACTACCTCATCGAGAATCGGTGCAACGAGCTCGGCGACATTGTTCTTGATGGAGATCTGATCGTCGCGCCGGTCACGTTTGAGAAGGTTCTCGCAGCGTTTAACCGTCCTGTCGGGCCCGGCGTCTTCGGTCTGCATACGTCTAGCATCGCCATCGAGCGTCTCGGGGCGACCCCGGTCCCGACTCACGCGGTCACTGGAGTGGCACCAGTCGACTCAGCCGTGGAATTCGGGCTGAACACGCTTATCGTCCTCTCTCGAGGTCCGCTGACGAACATCGACAACTTGCTGGACCCTGCGGGCCTGCATGACACCATCGTGCCTCGGGACAGCCAACTCGGAGGGCTGCTGGCCGCAAGCTCAACGATTACGAACGTCGTCCACACGGGTGAGACGAAATCGCCGGATGTCTTTGACCAAGTCGAGTCGCTTCTCCTAGCGGATGTCAGCTCGCCGTTCTTCAGCACGGTGCCCGCTTTCGTTGGGCCGGGCAACCCTGACTTCTCGTGCCCACCGGGTCCAAGCGCTGGTTCCGGGACTTCATCAACTGCCACCATCACCCTCACCCCAGTTTCGGGTACCTCCGTTGCGCCAGGTGCCGAGGTGACAGTTGACTTCGCGATCTCGGGCGGTGTCCCGGTGGAGGGCGCGCTGCTCCTCGGAGGCGACGAGGTCCAATCCGCGTTGGGGGCGGGACCGTTTAACTTCACTTTCGATACGCCCACTGATCAGGCAGGAGCGCTCGAGGTGGTGGCGCTTGCGTTCGGAGATGGGGGCGAGCAGTACCTGGCCGGGACGACATTGCAGGTGGCCCCCTCCTCCGCGGTCGCGACGATTTCTTCGACCACTCCTGAGGTCTCCTTCCCGGTTCCAGGACGCCAGTTCCAGCTAGGTGTCGATGCAACGCTGACAGATGGCAGCGCCATCGACGTCACGCCCAGTAGCGCGGGAACGGCTTACAGCACGCAAAGCGGAGGGTCTGCGGTGATCTCGGTAGATGACGAGGGCTTGATTCTCGGCGTGGCCGCTGGCTCCGACGCAGTATTGATTTCCAACGCGACCGCTTCAGTGAGTGTGCCGGTGACTGTTCCTGAGCCTCACGGACTCGTGATGCTAGGTCCAGGTGCTCTAGTGCTCACGTGTTTGTCTCGCCGACGGAGAGTCGTTCAGGGAGGGCCATCACCGCCGGAGAGGCGGTCCCTGCGGGGAGTCGGCGCTACTTGACATCTCCACGGTGGTGTCGACGTTTACATGAGTAACGCATCAACTAGCCAAGGGAGGTGACTCGTGAACGGTCCGGGCAATAACTAAAGGAAAACCGCGGGCGGAGGGCATGGCTCTCCGCCCGCTTTCTCTTTCGTCATGGAGGACGTTCACATAGGCAAGGAGGGCAATGGATTGGGCGATCTGATGGCCTGGATCCTCTACGGGGTTTGGCTAGATGGCTTCGAGTTCCTTTCGAACAACGCGGACACCGTCATTGCGCTGGCTCAGTTCTTCTTGGCGGGAATGATCGGTCTGTTCACCATCTATGCCTACATCTACTCTCGGCGCCGAGACAAACTCCAGTTCTTCCACAACAACTGGAACAAGCAACAGGACATCAACCTGCAATGCCTGGTCAACGATGATGTGTTGAAGATCGTTGAGGGCCTGATCTACGGGCCGGATCATGAAGTCGACGTACAGGAGGCTCGGGCCTTCACATTCGCTTTTCTTCATCTCAACAAGATCCAGAACAACTTCGAAGCGATGTCTCAGCGAGTCATCTCGCGCAGGGAGTACGTCGAGATGTCGCTTCCAACCCTTCGGCTATTCGCGCGGAGCAAGAATCTCATTTGCTACCTGGTGGAGCAGCGTGGCTACAGCCCTGAGTTCCGAGACTCGGTTGTTGAGCTGATCGCTGATCTGGATCCTCTGGATCCGCCCCCCTTTATGTCCGAGATACCGGCTCTGCCCCGCGAAGTCTCTGGTGCGGTGCCTGCGATCGAGCAGGCCTCGGTGGGTGCAGCGGCGGATAGAGATTCAGAGTTGGCGCCAGAACAGGTGTCGTCTCTGGTCGCACGGTTCAACAAGATCGTAATGAAGCGAGTCAGCCCGCTCGCTAGACCGCTCTTGGCTGCTCCGGTGACGCATTTGGCGAGTGTCGGCTTCTTGCTGAATCCTATTCTGCTTGGAGCGCAGCTCTATCGCGCGATCACTACTTCACCGGCTGGACTCTCCCCGGCGATGTTTGGCGGATTCGCGGCGCTGAACCTCTTGACTGCCCTGGCTGCGATTAGGACGCAAGATGCTCTCATGTTTCTTTCGTTTGCGCTGAGCTTCGTGATCTCGCTCTCGATCTTCGGGCTCATTGTTGTCTAGTCGCCCTCAGAGTTCGAGTTCATGGACTATCTCGAATTCTTGAAATCCGGCTGAGCGGTAGGCCGACCTTGCAAGCTCGTTCCCGGCGTATGCGACCACCTTGACGCTTGTGGCGCCTTCTTCCCGCGCCCATTCGATAGAGATGTCGATGAGCTGCTTTCCTATGCCCTTCCCTCTGTGGCCCTCGGCGACGCACATCGTGTGGATCTGGGCGAGGCGAACATCGTTGCGGTGAGTCATCTCTGAATCGGGGATCATTCTCGTGATCACGTAGCCAACAACCTGGCGGGTCTCGTCCTCGTAGACGAATGCCGCATGGTCTTCGAGCCTCTCGATCGCTCTTCGGAAGTACACGAGTGCTTCGTCTGTGAATGGAAAGGACAGGTTGGAACTGGGGACGTACTGGGCTTCCCATGCAAAAATCTGGCGATTCAGCTCCTGAATCGAATCTAGATCTACAAGTTGAGCCTCTCGGACAGTCATAATTTCGCTCGATTCAAGGTTGTCGTGGCGCCGAGATGGTGCGTTTGACGCGAATCACACAGACTACTCTACGATGCAACTCAATGGGAGTCCAGACGATGTACGTATTGGCACCGTACTGTGAGGTGCGAAAGGTCGGCGATGCGTTTCACGTCGGGTTCGGTTCCGCCCGAACGATCGTCGATGATCCTGCAGAAGTAGACGGGCTGTTTCGAATCTTGGCCCAGTTCCGTACGCCTGCTGACCTCGAGGGGTTTCGGGCGGATCTGGTTGGCGAGCGTTCCGTTGAGCTTGTCGATCGCCTTGTTCGGAATCGGGTGCTCGTTCCTTCGAAGGATGTTCCTGAGTACAACCGGCATCACCGTGAGCAGCTGTACTTCCTGCTCGCTGGCGCTGCTCCGAACGACGTTTCCGGGCGGCTCGCGCGAAGTTCGGTGACGATCGTGGGTTGCGGGGGAATCGGCTCGCTAATGGCGCTCAAGCTTGCCACGGTCGGTGTGGGAGAGGTTGTCCTGATGGACGACGATCTTGTTGAGCCCCACAACCTTTCTCGCCAGTTCTTGTTTCGGGAGGGCGACGTAGGGTTTGCGAAGGTGGGTATTCTCAAGCGCGAGCTAGAGCTGCGGAACTCCAACGTTTCGATCGTGGGTGTCCCCGAACGCGCTCGATTTGAACACGATGTCAACATACCCCGCTCGGATGTCCTGATCCTCGCGGCAGACGAGCCAGGCATCATTCCAAAGGCAAACGCGTACTGCATAGACGCTGATCAGGCGTTCATGCATATCTGCTACATCAATGACATCGCTGCTTGGGGGCCGCTTGTAGTCCCGGGATCCTCGGGATGTTGGTCGTGCCAAGCCCACATAGGCAGCACGCAGTCCCAGCGCAGCTCTGAGGACCAGGAGGTTCTCGACGACATCAATGGGAGCTACACATGCCCGGTTATCTCGAGCGTTAGCTCTATCGCTGTGTCGCTGGCCTGCCTGGACGTGCTAAGGCACTTGGGTCGGTTCGGTGAGCCGAAGTCTCTCAACCATAGAATCGGACTTTGGACGCACGAACTCCGGTTCGAGTATCAGGACTTCAGCCGGAACCCGGGATGCGTAGACTGCGGACGGATGCCTTCATGACGCTTCGGATCACCTCGATGAGCCGCAATTGCCTGGAACCGACAATAGAAGTCGCAGTGCGAGCTTTCGGGGAGGAGACGCGCGCGGACGCAGTCGATGATTTCGAATACTCGCTCACGGAGCTGAAGTATCGGGCACATACGCTTGTTGCGCTCGATTCGGACGTCGTAGTGGGAGCCGTTCAAGTGGTGTGGGGCTACCTGATGCCTGATACATACACCCTGGCCTGGCTTTGCGTCGATCCACCGCGCCAAAAGAACGGTGTCGGTACACTGCTAATGGAGAACGCGATCTCGTACACGTCACAGCGCTTGCTGTCGGGTCGCGTCGGTACGATCTACCTGTCCGCGCTGTTTCGTCACGAATTCTACGAGCGGTTTGGATTCACTAGGGGACCGAAGAATCATCATGGTGCTCCTGTGATGCTCATGGTTGTAAACGACTAGATGGTAGGTGAGCACGAGCAAGTTGGCGTCGTGGCGAACAGGGCTTCTCTGGGCGCCCCAAGATCTTTCTGGTGACTGTGTTTTGCGATGCGGGATGTTGAACTGAGCAAGCTTCTATCCTCCGGTTTGCCCCCTTCCATCCACTGCGGATTGCCTTGCCAAGCGCAACGAGTTGTCTGCGCAACGGAATGGTCAGGAGAGTTCGCTCTCTCAATTATCGACTCCGGCGGCGGCGTTCTCGATCTGCTGGTTGATCAGCCCTCGAATGTCGGAGGGAAGGACGTCCTTGGCGTCGAGCGAGCGCCAGGCATCCAGCGTTCGCGCTGTGGTTTCGCCTGTGAGCTCCCAGATCGGACTGACAGGAAGGCGAGCAGTGTCGGTGAAACGCCGGACCTGATCCTTGGTGATTCCACTAAGGCTGCGGCTCTTGCCGAAACTGAGCCCGAGCTTGTCCTTAGCCATGTAGGGAACCGTTGAGACGAAGTCATAGGCGGGGGCAAGTATGGGTGTGCGCTGGTCCGGGTAGAGAAGCGACCAGTTCTTGAGGTGCATGTCGCCGTTTCCGATTAGCACCGTGAAGACGAGTCTTCGCACGAACTCTCCGGTGCCCTCATCCCCGATCTCTGCCCGAAGGACGGCTGCGATGTTGGCGTAGCTGTGGCCTTCGTACTTGTCATCTGGGAAGGCGCCGAAGACCTGGGCGAAGTCCTCCATGTGGACGCGCTGGTTTGCAGGGCCACGGTCGAACCGCTCGATCGCCAGCGCGTTCCCTTTGAGGCTGGTGGCGTCTTCCGGTAGTCCCTGGATTTCTTCGATGGGAAGGAGCTTGGTCGCGGGCACGTCGATGCCGATGGCTCGCGCGAGCTCCAGCATGGCGAATTCGTTCTCTGGAACGGCAGCGAAACGCATGTCGGGGAGCTTGACGATCCAGGAGCCGCCCATTCCGTCGACAGGAATGGTCAGGCCTCCGTTCGCCTCCTGGATCGCTGAGAACTTCAGCTGCACGCCGGCGAGGGAGAAACGGAGGGCGGAGTCAGGCTCAGCCTCGACGTCGCCGTCGTGCCCTTTGGGCGCTCTCTCCGGCTCGCTCGTGTGGTCATGGGGTGAGACGACGACAGCACCAGGTAGATCGGCTCCAAGGGCGGCGAGCAGAAAGAACTCGCGCTGTTGCTTCACGCCCGCTCGCTCGGCGAGATATCTCCGAAGGTGGCCTTCGGGCAGAAGATTGGAGAAGAAGGGGGGTAGGCGTGCTGATTGTCTTCGAATGCTGGAGACGAGTTCGCCGCCGCTCCCCTTGAACGAGAGGCTGAGAGCCGGCCGCTCTGGATCTTCGATGTAGTCCTCCTCAAAGGCGAAGATATGCTGGTCGCCCGCGAGGCGGTTGATGACGCCGATACGACGGCCATGAAGCTCCACCGCAAGCGCCCTAACTGTGTGGAGGTCAGGTCTCATCGATGGCCTCCCAATCAGCACGGGTCACATTGGAGGTGTCTTCGATGTAGAGCGCTTCGGCGCTTCGGCCGTCATCACCGCTTTGGTGGTGATAGTCGCGGAGTAGGGCGTTAACTCCGGGCACGAGGGCGCGCGGCACGAGGATCAGGTCGTGGTCAAGGACGCGGACGAGGTCGAGAAGGGTGTCGTATCGGGGGGCAACCCTGCCGGTTTCGATCCAGGACACGTGAACCTGGGGCAGGCCAGCGCGTTCGCCGAGCTCGCGCTGACTCCAGCCGCGGTTCAAGCGCGCCTGTTTGAGTTCCAGGCGCATTGCTTCAGGTAGGCTGTTGAGTCGGGTAGATTTCATATGCGATCCTATATCAAAAAGGCAATTTCATATAGTTTCGCATATGACTCGTATTAGAGTCAATATGTGATTCTATATTGATTAGCCAAATTGATATAGTTTTACATATCAAAACCGGTGCTTACTCGCAATTTCAAGGGGTTAAGGGCGCGATTGCGCGAACCCCGTGGTGTGCTCATTGGCAGAACGCAAGGAAGTGGGCTCCAGCGCAGGGCTTTGCCGGGGCACGGAGCCTCTCTGGGCGTGTCCAGATAGCTCTTACCTCAGAAGGTCCCCCTCGGTGCCATTGGGACGCCTCTGCGGGCTTCTGTCGGCGATTCCCGACCCTCAGTGCTCAGATAGGTGGCGAGACGAATCGCGAAGGGCCGGCAGGCGCTGTCTCAGAACGTGGCTCGAGCTCCAGAAGCACTGCGTCCCGGCAGCCGTCCTGGGGCGTTGGAACCGCGCAGAGCTCTCTATTCGTCCGAGGTCTGAGCCGACGTGCGGGTGACACCATCAAGGAAGTCGAATCAAGAGTGTTCGGCTGGCGCTGGCGAAGGTCTGTTCGTTGCTCACCGCTAGGGCAGCGATCCCACATCAAAAGCGAGAGCGCCCTCTGGCCCGACCATCAAGCGCCGGAGTCACGGCCCGGGGTTGAGGCAGCGGCTTCACCAAGACGAAGGATGTCTCATCAGAGCGTGGTTCGAAAATCTCTACTCTGTGTCTCTCTACGTGGCGCTGACCAGCTTCTCAGCGTGCCGAATGCCTTTCGGAGTCATCTCGAACAGGAGCTCTCCGTCTTCGCTTTCGTCTACGACTCTAAACTGGCCGGTGCCGACATTCACGTACATCCAGAATTTCGCCACCCACTCGTCTTCTTCTGTTATCCACGGCGCACGGAATGCTCCTTCTGAGAGCCAGATCTTGTTTCGGCGAAACCTTCGCGCAAGTTCCGCTACCTGGTCCTTCGGGTAGCCGGTGTACGCGGCCAGTTTCGTAACGTCTGTGCCTACGTACATGGTGGACAGTAGTACTGCAGCGGCGACGAATGCCTCGTGATCTCGTTCAAGCTCAGGGTCCCACTCCTCTATTGCCAAGACTACCTGGCCGAACGGTGGTGGGGTTCCATCATCGCTCGCCTCGGAGAATGAGACGATATTGTCATTGTTCATACGGGTACTCCTTTTCTGTTCTCTCTTGTGCAATCGCCGAAGCACGATAAAGGTTGTCTTGGGATGAGTCAACACTTTATTGTGTATTCTTGGATTCGCTCCGTACCCTGACCAAGGGGACGAGGGTGGGACTGCCTACGTCAGCGCGAGGTTCGCGAGATCGGAGCGGAGGTAGCGGCCGCGCAGCGAACTCGTACCAAGACAGTCTGCCGCCGGAAGCTCGCGGCTTGGCTACAAGCTCACCCCGGAACCGAGACGAGACCCAGCGCTATCTGAATCTTCTTCCCACACCCTTCACACGTCCAGCGCGTACCGACCTCGATCTCGTCTTTCCAGATCCAGACAGCCACATCGCATTCCGGCCCCGGGCAGACAGCCTTCTCCTGGGCGGGTCGCCAAGTGACTCCACGATCGCTGTTCTCGCGGACCGTATAGACTGCGCCACACGCAAAGCAGCGTGCCTCGCGTTCTTGGGCGTCCGGGATTCGTTTTCGGATCGGCTTCGCACAGCGCCCGCATTGAATAGTCGCGAAGTTTCCAAACGTCAGATTGAAAACTCCAGACGCAAGCACATCCTCAAGCTTCGCAGCGACTTCCGCGCATCGTGACCGCAATCTCGCCAGCCGCTCGCTATCCGTCGCTTGATCGAGCTGACCGAGCGTCGGCATATGCAGGTACGAGCCAAGCGCGTCGTAGTGCTTCTTCAACGCTGAGTTGTCGAGCACAACCTCAGCTCCGATCTCCCTCATCTCATCCGGACGCTCGCCGAACTCGGTCTCTATTCCGAACCTGAGGGTCGAGCTCGCATCCGCATGTGGGTCAATCTCCAGCAGGAGTGCCAAGAGCTTGCGCGGCTGCCACGTCAAGTACTCCTCTGGCGGGATCTCAGAACGGTATGCCTCCGCGCGGTCGTAGGTTAACGCCTCCATCGCTAGCCTAAGCTCCAAAGCGGCATATCGAAGACCGTGATCGCCAGCCCTCGTCATCTCCGAAGCCCTATCTAGAGCCTCTCGAGCTAGGTTGCGAAAGTTCTCCCGCATTTCCCCTCCGAAGAGTCCGGAGCTCCGAGAAGCGCAGCACCTAAAGCTCTACGCATAGATTCGCTCGGAGCTGGACTTCGCGAAAACCGCAAGACCCACGAGCTCTTCTTGAGCATCGGACTCGACTCGCTCTACGTCGAGGAACTCCGACTTGGGCAGGAACAGACCCGACAATCGCACCTGCTGCCGCAACACGCCGCCCGAGTTCGACTGACGGCCTTGTTAACGAAGCCTTAACCCGATTCCTCTAGGGTTGAATGTGGAGGAACGCCAATGGACGAAACCAAACAAGCCGGTAAGCGAGCGAGTCGAGCCACGGCGGGCACGGTCTCGTCCGGAGACCTAACGACCGCGTATCGTATCGCGGCAAATCTCGTGGCCGATCACGGGGATACATATCTCCCCTTGTTCGAGCGCCTCGATCTCGAGATCACTGCCCGTGACGAGAGGCGGGCGATTCTCGATCGGGCTGCTGAAGTTGCCAAGCAAGCCCCGGGACACGCGCGCGATGATTCTCAGTCGCCGAGCTAGCAGATGCGCCCGCGCCTCAGTGACTGTCACACAAATTGGTACACAAACTGGCACACATTCTGCCGCTACGGTGATTCGACCCGGGAAGGGAATCGTTTCAGATCAATGCGTTAGCAGGCGAGGCCGTCTAGGTCGAATCCGGCCCGGGGAGCCACAATCCCCTCTCATCTGACTTCAAGACAACCCGCCAAGCCACTCAGGGCACTGAACAACGCTGATCAACAGACGCATTATTGTGTTGACAGTTGTGTGACATTGGTATACGAATTGGTACACATTCTGGCACACACGGAGGTACACAGTTTGTGATCTGAAACCATGAGCGACTACTTGATCCAGAGGAACGGGTACTTCTACTACTACCGGCGCGTTCCCAAACATCTGGCTCCCATCGAGCCCCGCGAGCACATCAAGATCTCGCTACGCACCAGGGACAAGGCCCTGGCCCGAAAACGCGCCCTCATTCACAACGAGAGCACCGAACGCTATTGGCGTGAGCTTGGCGCCGCGCCCACAATCGAGGATGGCGACCAATACCGCGCTGCGGTCCAAACCGCGCGCCTTCATGGCTTTGTCTATCGCGACATCATTGATCTCTCCGCCAACGCGGAGCTCACCGAGGTTGTGAATCGCCTCCTCGCGTTACGAGATGCCACCCCAGCGGCAGAAGGCAATTCGCTCCTCCGCGATGCCCTTCTGGGGACAGCGAGCAGGCCCGAGGTGCTCCTAAGTCAGGCCTTCGACATCTATCGCCCACGTTGCGTTGACCGCTTATCCGGAAAGTCGGATCTACAGATCCGAAAATGGGAGAACCCGCGGCGACTCGCGATCGAGAACTTCATTCGTGCTGTAGGAGACAAGCCGATCGCTGATGTCTGCCGCAAGGACGTCCTTGCGTTTCAGGATTGGTGGATCGCGCGTATTCGGGACGAGGGCATAAGATCCGCCACGGCCAACAAGCAGTTGCGGCAGGTCAGAGACATCCTGTCGAGTGTCGTCATCGCATGCGAGCTGAGTTCTGATGATGCGGATGTACACACTATGTTCGCGAAGATCCAGTTCCTCTCTACGGATGGGAGCCGCCGGTCGTTCGAGGCATCCTACGTCCAAGACGTTCTTCTTACAGGCGACGCATTGGATGGGATGAACAACGAATCCCGAGCGCTCGTCTACCTCATGGCTGATACCGGTGCTCGCGTGTCGGAGATCTCAGGCCTTCTCGCTGAGGACATCCGCTTGGATACGCGCATCCCGTTTATTCACATCCGCGCGAATGAGAAGCGTGACCTTAAGACCCCGAGCTCCGAGCGTAAGATTCCACTCGTTGGAGCAGCACTCTTTGCAGCGCAACAATTTCCGGACGGCCTGTCGCGATACTCGAGTGCGGATAGTGCCTCGAGCCAGGTCAACAAGTACCTCAGAGAGAACCGGCTGAATCCAACGAAACAGCATTCGCTCTATTCGCTGCGACACACCTTTAAGGATCGGCTGCGTGACGTTCAGGCCCCCGAAGAGGTCATCGACAACCTCATGGGTCACAAATCTCGGGGGCCCAAGTACGGCCGCGGGCACATCCTCGAAACGAGGCTCGAATGGCTAGAGCGAATCGCCTACGACGCGTCCGAAATCACATGGGTATGATGGCGAGCTCGCGCCAATATGCACGGCCTCGCTCGCTCGGATTCTCGTTCTAGCCCAGCAAGAGCTGGCAAGCCGAGTGGGGGATTTCTAGGCGAGGATCTTGAGGTAGGGGTCGATCGGCCCGGCTTCGCTGTGGCGGCTCTTGGAGCCGGGCCTGCAAGCGCGGTTGCGCGGCGAGGCCTACAGGTCAGGGTGTAGGCTTCCGATAGCCAGATCGAAGGGCTTTCTAGGAGATGCGCTCATGAAGTTTGGTCTTGTGCTTGCCGCAATCGCACTTCTCGCTTCCGCAGGGCTCGCCTACGCTGCGCTTGATGTAAACCCGAGGGCGGCTGTCGAGTACTACCCCGGACATACCCACGAGGGTGAGACGACGATCGGGGCTCCGTCGCATAGTGGCGGAACCGATAAGTGGGGCTGTCACAACGCCTCACGGCCGTATCACTGCCACTGAGCCCGGCTTGGCGAGGCCCACGGCGCGGCGCGAGGCGCGCGCCTGGTTCTCGCTTGACAACTGAACACCCGACGCGCGGGCCCTCTGTCCATAGGCCGGGGGGCTTCGGGCGTCAGCCTTCGAGCGCGTCGGAGATTCCAAGAACGGCGCGCTTTCGAAGCTCGTTCGTCGAGGCCACATATCGCTCGACGACGCCGAGCCCGCTCCAGCCTCCGAGATCACGAACGGTCTCGATGTCGGTTCCGTTCGCGAGCGCTAGGGAAGCGAACGAGCGGCGAAGCATGTGTAGGCCCGGCTTGGTGGCAGGGTCGAAGAGATCCGCATCCTCGAAGGCCGTTCGCACGGCTGCGCAGAGGGGCTTGAGAGGCCAGCGCGAGCCTGTCTTCTCGTTGCGCTGAAACACCCAGTCCGAATCGGACGAATTCGCGAGCCGCAGCCGGTGTAGTCGCAGAGCTCTGATCAGCGCTGGGGAGCAATCGATCGTCCGCTCAGCGTGATTCTTTGGAGCGAAGTCTTCGGCTTCTGGCTTGGAGCAGATGTGAATCACGCCTTCAGCCAACTCTACGTCCCGCCATAGCAGCGCTCGCAGCTCAGAGTTCCGCATACCCGTGTGTGCAGCCGTGAGCAGCACGATTCGGACCCTCGGCGCGGCCGCGTCCAGGAGATCTCTGATCTGTGCTGCTGAGAGGATAGTTGGGGCAGGGCGGGCCTCTCGGAGCAGCTTGATGGGGCAGGGCAAGCGATCAAGCTCGCTGTCGTCCACAGCGAGCCGGAGAGACGCTTTGAGGAGCCTGAGCGCTTGGTTGATCGTGGGCGGTCTCAGGCCATCTTCACGGCGTCTCGCGCAGAACTTGGAAACGTCCGAACGACGGAGCGTGTCGGCGGGTTTCTGGCCTAGGAGACGCTTCAGCGGTCGCGAGACAGTGAGGGCTGACTTCACCGTACGAGGTCGGGAGCCCTTGTCGCGGAGGTGCTGGATGTAGCGGTCGACGGCCGCAGCGACCGTGAGCCTCGAACCTCTAGGAGCGGGCGGTGGGGTTTGGGCTGGGACACCGCGCCGGGCGACTCGTTCCTTTGTGGCCTGGAGCTCGAGCAGCTCGCGTTCGGCCTCGAGCCGGGTCTTGCCCGCCGAGCGCCGAATCCTCCTCCCACCGATCCGAATGTCGACATACCAGCGCCCACCGCGCGGGTACACCTTTCCATCATCAGAGCGCATGATCTCGTCCGATCCGCCCGAGATTCCGAAGGGCGGCGACTGTGCCCAACGTGTGTCCGTTCGACCGCGCGCGGACACAGGTTGAGTAGGGTGCGTTTCTGATGGGAAACCAGGCGGTTAGGAGCGTCTCCGGGACTGCTGTGTCGCTCTTTTAATCCGAGGGTCGGGGGTTCGAGCCCCCCACGGCCTACCAACACAAGCGACGCCGAACCCGCTCGCTCGCTGCCTGGCCTACGCCGGGCCCAGCTTGTCGAGGTCGAGCGGCAGCTTCGCTCCGAGCCAGAGCGCGTCCTCGTCGTGCTCGCGTCGCACGTTCCCGTGCAGCGGATGCACGAGCACCGAGCGACCGTCGCGGTGACGCAGCAGCCACGCGAGCACGGTGGACAGCTGGTGCGTCTCGAAGGGCAGCTGGAACATCGGCTCGGCGTGCGGGCCGACCGGCTGGGCGCGCAGCCGCCCCACGCGAATGCTGTCGAGCTCCTGCTCCGCCCGAGTGTGGAGTTCCTGCAAACCGGACTCGCCGGTCGGGTCGTAGACGTGGGCGTGGTAGCCGGTCGGGTCGACGCGATCGCTCATCGGGAGGCTCCGGGTGCCAAGGCCGCGCGCGCATCGGTCAGGGCTTCGGCCAGTCTGGCTTCCCCTCCCGCCACCAGCCCGTCGGCAGCGTAGATCTGGATCTCACCCACGCCGATGAACGCGAGGACGTGCCGCAGGTAGGGCGTCGCGAAGTCGACGGGGCTGCCCACGGGCGTTCCACCGCTCGCGACGGCGAGGTACGCCGGAATGCCCGAGAGCAACCCCTCGGGTCCGTTCGCCGTGTAGCGGAAGGTCTCGCGCGCGCGCACCACCAGGTCGATCCAGGCCTTGAGGGCTGCGGGGATCCCGAAGTTGTAGATCGGGACGGAGAGGACGAGCGCGTCGGCCGCGCGCAGCTCCTCGATCGGATCGGTCGACACCGCGAGCCGCTCCCGCTGCTCGGGCGTGCGCGCGCCCGCGTCGGTGAAGAACGCCGTGACGAGGGTCTCGTCCAGGAGTAGCGGCGGCTGTGTCGTCAGGTCGCGCGTGGTGAGCTGCCAGTCGTCGCCCGAACTGGCGCGAAGGGATTCGACGATGGCATCGGCGAGCTGGCGACTCGCCGAGTCGCTGCGCCGGGCGCTGGAGTCGATGCGGAGTACGTGCACGAGAACATCTCCTGGGCGCATGCTGCGCCACGGGTCGGTCAGGCAGGGTCGCAGGTCGGGTCGGGGGTGAAGACGCGTGGCGCGCCAGCCACGGTGGGCAGCGCGGCCCGCAGCAGCTCGATCAACTCCTCGGTGACCACCGGCGCTTCGAGTTCGGTGTGGCCGGCGGGGACCAGGCTCGTCGAATCGGCGCCCGGGAGCAGCGCGCTCGAGACCCGTACGACGTCGTCCGAGCCGTCACCCACGTCACCGATCACGTTGTGGAAGCGGACGTTCGCGGGGACCGGAAGGTCGGCCAGCGGTGCCAGCAGGGGGTGGTCCGGGGCAAGGGCACGAATACTGGTCGGCCCTCCCGCTTCGAAATAGGACCGGAAGCGTGGCCGCAATGCGTCGGCGTCGGAGGCGGCCACGCGTCGGAAGAGCTCGGTGAACTCGGGCGGAAGCTCGATGAGCGCGTTGCCGAGCGCTCCCGCCAGACCACCGGCGAGGTCGCTCCCGCGATGGGGCGACATCACGAAGATCGCGCGCTCGATCGACGGCATCGGGTTCAACCAGAAGAGCGATTCGAGGAGCGCGCGATCCGCATCCGAGACCCTCAGCTTCGCCGGGGGGACCCGGAACACCTCGCGCCATAGCCGGTCCCCGCTCTTCGAGATCGATGCCTTCAGCAACAGGCCGCCCATGCTGTGGCCCACCGCGACGATGCCCGCGTCGTGGCCGAGCGCCTCGAGGGTCCGGCGCAGCGTTCGTCGCATCTCGCGCGAAGTCCACAGATAGGGCACGCCGGTCGCATAGAAGTAGTGCCAGACCTGGTAGTGGCGACGCAGCTCGGGTTCGCCGTAGACGGCGTTGGTGAGCGCGCTCCAAACGGAAGGACTCGAGCCCAGGCCATGCACCATCAGGAGCGGCGTCCTGGCTGGGTCGTAGGGCTCGAGGAGGAAGAGTCCCTCGCGCTCCTTCGAGAACGCGCGCAGGAGCCCTGTGCGTCCTTCCCGGGTGAGCCTCGCCGAATCGAGCAGCCGCGAATAGGGCACCGTGAGATCCGCGGCCAGACTGAGTCGCCGTCCCTCGAGCCGGGCCGCGTCGAAGCGACGCGGGTCCACCCAGGAGACCCGTGCGCAGTCGGTCGACGGAAAACTCAGGAGTGCCGTGGCGGGAGTGAAGCGCCCCTCCGGCGGGAACTTCGCCCAGGGAATCGGCGAGGGGGGCGCGCGACCCTCGAGCGATACGGGCAGCCCGTCCCCCGGAGTCTGGTAGTGGCGCAGTCCTTCCACGCGGACGCGCTGCGTGGGGACGACCCGGAGCTCCGCGTCGCGCGGCGCGAACGCGATCCCTGTCAGCTCCGCCTCTGGCACAGCGAGAAGCGAGGCGAGCGCCCGGCGTCGGGACGCGCGCGCGCGAGCGGATGCGGGATCTTCGGCCGTTTCGCGGCGGGCGTCGGCGAGCTCGGCGGCGATGCGTTCCGTCGTCGGCGCAGCCTCTGTCCGAAGGCGGGTCTGAACGGGGTTTGCGCACGCCACCGCGACGGCGATTGCGACGAAGCTCCCGAGCGCGCGAGCTGCGGCCAAGCCGCGCTCCCAAGGGAGGCGGCGACAGGGTGCTTCGACGGACACGACGTGGAAAGACGGGAGAGGCACGGGACTCGCAGGTGGCGCCATCCCAGTGTAGGGAGCACGGCGGCACGCGCGCGTCGAGGCGCCGAGCTGGGCAGAGCGGTCGGCAGGGGAGGGGACGGCAACACCCGCCCGCCCCCTCCCGCGCCTGGCGCGGGCGCTACATGCAGCCGGCGGTGCCGGCGCAGCCGAGGCCCGAGGGGCCGGGCGCCCCGGAGCCCGTGAACATGTCGAGGAAGAGCGGATTGAAGTCCTCTCCGTCCACGTCGTTGTCGCAGTCGAAATCCGAGATCGGGTTGCCCAGCTGCGGGAGACACGCGGCCGTATTCGGCGGAATCGTGGAACTGAAGTGCTGGAGGAAGGCGCACGGGTCGCTCGGCGTGGGCTGGTTGAAGTCGGCGCCGTCGACGTCGAAGTCGTTGTCGAGGTCGGCGTCGCAGAAGTTCCCGTAGCCGTCCATGTCGACGTCGCAGTTGAACGGTGGCGGGTTGGGAACGTTGACGCAGTTGTCGATGGCGTCGGGTACGCCGTCGCCGTCCGTGTCCGGCGCGAGTCCGGCGAGGACCGCGCTCGGGAACGCGATGGCGAAGGCGATGGCGATGGCAGTCAAGAAATAGGACTTCACGAAGACACTCCTCGATCGGTCCGCACCCGAGATCATCGAACCGCCCGAGCGCTCGCCGGTCAAGCCGAAACGCGGCTCCGGGTGCTGGGGATTTCCTGGGGAGCGCAATCGGAGAGCGCTGACGCTTCCTCGTGTCGACTCACCCTTGTGTCGATCGCGGGCGGTCCGTCTCCCAAGAAAAAGCGGGCCGCGCCAAGAGGCGCGACCCGCTGGAGCGGGCGCAGGCGAGACGGCGTCGGGCCGCCTCGCCGGAATCGTCGTCTCAGACGCGCTCGATGATCACCGCGGGGGCCATGCCGCCGGCCGCGCACATCGTGATCAGCGCCTTGTTCCCGCCAGAGCGCTCGAGCTCGTCCAGGGCCGTACCGATCAGGATCGCGCCGGTGGCGCCGATCGGGTGGCCGAGGGCCATGGCGCCACCGTTCACGTTCACCTTCTCGCGGTCGAGGTCGAGGTCGCGGATGAACTTCTCCGCCACTACCGAGAAGGCTTCGTTGATCTCGAAGACGTCGATGTCGTCGGTGGTGAGCCCCGCCTTCTCGAGCACCTTCTTCGCGGCCGGCACCGGAGCGTTGAGCATCAGCGTCGGGCAGTCGCCCATGTTGGCGGTCGCGATGATCCGCGCGCGCGGCTTCAGGCCCGACTGCTTCACCTGGTTCTCGGAGGCGAGCAGCAGGGCGCCCGCGCCGTCCACCACACCCGACGAGTTGCCGGCGTGGTGGATGTGGTTGATCTCGCCGAGGTCGGTGTACTTCTGCTTGATCAGGTCGCCGTAGGTGGTGCCCTGCTCGTCGATCGGGATGCCCGCCCAGGCCGCGAAGGAGGGCTTCAAGCTCGTGAGCTTCTCCATCGTCGTGCCCGGTCGCGGGAACTCTTCCTTGTCGAGGGCGACGCTGCCGTCCTCGTTGTGCACCGGGACGAGGGCGCCGTCGAAACGGCCTTCCTTGATGGCGCGCTCGGCACGCTGCTGCGACACGAGGGCCAGCTGGTCGACGGCATCGCGGTCGATGCCTTCGATCGTCGCGATCGCATCGGCGCACACACCCTGTTGGGACTGGGGGTGCTTCTTGCGCAGCGAGAGGTTGCCGCTGTCGATCATCGGCGGCGTCGTCGGGTCCGCCGACGCGGCCGTGTAGCTCATCATCTCGGTGCCGCCGGCGATCACGAGATCTTCCATCCCGGACATGACCTGGGCCGCGGCGAGGTTCACGCTGGTGATCCCGGAGCCGCAGAAGCGGTCGAGGGTCACACCCGAGGCCTTGACGTCGTAGCCGGCGTCGAGCGCGGCCATGCGGCCGAGGTCGCCCCCCTGGCTCCCGCGCTGGGAGCTGGTGCCCCAGATGATGTCGTCGACGCGGGAGGTGTCGAGGTCGTTCCGCTCGGCGAGGGCCTTGAGGACCGTGGCGCCGAGGTGCTGGGGATGGAGGTGGGCGAGGGCGCCCTTGCCGACCTTGCCGATGCCCCGGGGCGTGCGGCAGGCGTCGATGATGAAAGCGTCGGACATCGGGAAGTCTCCTTTGGCGGGGTTGGGGGCAACGGCGATCCCGTGCCGCCGGCATTGTACTGGCGCCCCCTCGGATGTCAGGGGCGGCCGGGAAGGGCTGCAGTACAGGGTGGCTGGAAGTCAGGAGGGCCTGCCGGGCGGTGTTCCAGGGCCCGCGCCCGGTATCTTCGCGTCACGCCGATCGCCGTCGCGAGCCGCGAGAACGAGGAGAGCCGGTGCCCGGAGAGCGCGTGGTTGCCGAGACGCTGCCCGACCCGCTCGAGCTGGACGCGCTCCTTCGACGCTACGGCGCGGAGGAGGCGCTGCCCTACCTCGGTGAGCTGAGCTGGTTGCGCCTGGTGGCGTTCGCCGCGAGCCGCCAGGTCGCCGATCCGCCGCTGCCCTATCTGACCTACCCGCTGTTTCGCGAGTACGGCGAGGCGCGGAACTACGACCTCGAGGAGACTCGCGCGGGGTGGGAGCTGCTGCTCACCGGCCGCCTGAACGAGTTCCTGCCCCAGGTGACGCGGCATCTGATCCGCTCGACGGGTCGGATCCCGCCCGAAGTGGAGGCGCTGCTGCGTCACCCGCCTTTCGGCGTCGAGGTGAAGCCCGACGTCTTCGACCCGCCGACCCACCTGCCCGAGACCGTCTGGGCGCAGCTGTGGGACGACTTCCGCGTCTGGCGCGGTCAGACCAGCGCCGACCGGCTGCACTATCGCCGTGATCTCCTGTTCCGAGACACGCTTCGCCGGGTCTACGAGCAGGCGTCGGCCGGGGCCGTGTGCGCCTGGGCCGATGAGATCACCGGGTTGCGTTCCGTCCAGCTGGCGCTGCTCGTCTACGCAGAGTTCAACGGCGTGGCGCTGCGCCTCGAGGACATCGAAGGGGTGCGGCAGGCACTGCGCGCAGGCGACCTCACAGCCCTGATCGAGGCGGGCCTCGCCTTCTTCGCCGAGCAGGGTCCCGACGCGGCCTACCGTTTCCTGACGGACTGATGCTCACTCGCCCAACCGCGACGCCATCGCGCGTCGAGGCGGCTCGACGCTCGACCCTCTAGACTGCGCACTCTTTCGAGGAGCCCCCATGGCCGACGAGACCCCGCGTTCCTTCTCCGACCGCCTCGCGGTTCAGCCCGACAAGCCGGCCGAGCTGGTGGCGGCAGCGACCGTCATCCTGCTGCGCGACTCCGACGACGGGCTCGAGACCCTGATGCTGCGCAAGAACTCGAAGATCGCCTTCGGAGGGATGTGGGTCTTTCCGGGGGGTCGCATCGACGATGACGACGGATCTCCCGACGATCCGATGGAAGAGCGGGCGCGCTTGGCCGCGGTGCGCGAGGCCGAAGAGGAGGCGTCGCTCGACCTGGATCCCGACGGCCTGGTCTGGTTCTCCCACTGGACGCCGCCGCCGGTCGAGATCCGGCGCTTCTCCACCTGGTTCTTCGCGGCGCCGGCGCCGAGCAGCGAGGTGACGATCGACGACGGCGAGATCACCGACAGCCGCTGGCTCTCCCCTCGCGCGGCGCTCGACCAGCAGCGCGAGGGCGAGATCGAGCTGGTGCCGCCGACCTTCGTGACGCTCCACTACCTGCAGCCCTATGACACCGCAGCCGAGGCCCTGGCCGGACTGGGCGGGGACGGCTTGCGCCGCTACGTGACGCAGATCGGCAAGGGCGATGAGGGCATGGTCGTGATGTGGGAAGGGGACGCGGGCTACGACGCGCGCGATCCCAATCTGCCTGGGGCACGGCATCGGCTCACGATGTCGAAGCAGGGCTACCACTTCGACGACTCGGGCGTCGCGTAGCCGCCCCGGCCGAGGCCTCCGCCGGAGGATCAGGGGGCGGGTGGTCCACTGCTCACGGCGGGCAGCGCCGTGTCTTCTGCGCCGAAGGCCGGTGCCGGGGTCGTCTCGTGGGAGGCTGCGATCACGTGCTCCGACGCGATCAGGTGTTCGACCAGGATGCGCCCGACTTCCATGATCGTCCCGGGGTGGGACTGGGTGGAGTGGCCCGAGCGCACCACGCGTTCGCTCTGCACGCCTTCGATGTGGGCGCTCTCGTAGGCGACCACTCCGTCGGCGCCTTCCTCGACCGGACCGTCTCCCTGCACGGCGATGATCGAGTGGGCGCTCACGTGGGGGGCGATCGGTAGCGAGCGCAGGGTGACCAGGAAGGGATTCGACGGCGTCATGTTGTCGATCGCGGTCGGGATCGTGTCGAGCGCGTCGTGGTCGATGAGGTCGGGGTTCAGCCGCACGGCGGTCGCGAATGCATCGACCATCAGGACCGGTAGGGTCACGAGGCCCGACACCCACTTCGCCGCACTCCAGAGGGTGAGATAGCTGCCGCCGTGGGGCGTCGCGATGAAGACGACCCGCTTCACGTAGGGGAGTGGTTCGAAGAAGAGGCTGCGGCGCAAGACGTGTGCCGACTCGGCGTCGAGCTCGAGGTCTTCGAAGGGGGCCTCGAAGCGCCAGAACTGGTCCCCGCTGTCCACCGAAGTGAGCTTCGTCAGCAGCCCGCCCTGGCTGTGCCCGATCACCACCATGTTGCGCAGCACAGGGTCGCGGCCGTTCGGGTCCAGCTCGTCCACCGCGTTCTGGAGGGACTCGCGCAAGAGTCCGGCCGAGAACGAGACCGGCTGGCCCGTGTCGTAGGTGAAGAGCCAGACCTGGAAGTTCTCGCGCAGGATCGGGATGCCCATCACTTCGTTCACGAGCTCGGCCCAGCGCCCCGGGCTCGAAGCGGTGCCGTGGACGAGCACCAGCGGGATTCGCCCCGGGCTGTACGGGTGGAGCAGGAAGAGGCCCTTCCCGAACTGCTCGGGAGGACGGATCCCGTAGTTGCCGAAGAACGCCGCGAGTTCACTCTCCCAGAACCGCGAGAGGGTGAGCGTGCTCGCGAGCGCCGCCGTCGTCTCGAACTCGAGGGGAACGGGGCGCCCGCTCACCTCGATCTCGTCGCCGGCGTCGGCCGCGTGGATGTTCACGTGCCCACGGAGGCGCCCGGTCTGGATCCCTTCCCGCGGCGCTTCGATGTGGAGCAGCGCGGTCACCGGGAGGTGCACGATGTTCGGCACGGGCGTGAGCGGAGGCTCGATGTCGGCCGCGAGCTGGGTGCGAGCGGCGAGCGGTGCACCGATGCCCGGGTGTCGGTAGCGGTTGCGCAGCCCTTGGACGGCCAGGTCGGCCGAAGCCTGGAAGTCGATCAGGTCGTAGCGGTCCCAGCGGAGGTCGCGCTCGTCGACGTCGACGGTGACCTCTCCGAAGGGCAGCGGGTAGGTCCCGTCGCGCAGCACGACACGCTCGCTGTCCGGGTCGGCGAAGCCGCGGGTCAAGCCGCGGTTGTAGAGGTCCGAGGCCAGGCGCAGGCGCGGGTCGAATGGGTCCGGGCTGGCGTCGGCGTCTTCGGGGAACAGGAAGGCGTAGGCGTAGATGGCCGCCGCGAGGTAGTGCTCGGGCGACTCGGTGCGCTCGGCGTGGAGGAACGAGAGCTCCGCGAGCGCGAAGAGTCGGTCGTCGGCCTCGGCCCAGAAGATGTCCTTGCGCATCCGGTCGAGGGTCAGCGCCGGATAGTCCTCGTAAGCCCCGTCGAGCGCACTCCGAAGCAGCACCGCCCGGGTGAACGAACTCGGCTCGTCGCCCGAGAGGGCACTCTGGGCCAACGCACCGTGCACCTTCCGCGGGTCCATCAGCTTCGTGCCGATGGGCGCCGTACAGCCGGTGCCGACGGCGAGGAGCCAGAGACTCGCGAGAGTCAGTCGGGTCGTCGCGGTCCAGCTCGAGCCTTGCCACATGGGCGTGTCCTCCACCGGGGGTGGCCGGGAGTATGCGGGGCGTCGCCCAGCTGCGCGATGCCCGGCGTGGTCTAAGGGGCCGTGGCCGCCGCTTCTTCCCGCAGCGAGCGCAGCGTTTCCTGGAAATCCCGGCGCCCCGGAGCCAGCGTGGCGGCGCGTACATAGGCGTCGATCGCGGCGTCGAGGGATCCGGTGAAGTAGCGCGCCGCTCCCAGGTTTCCGTAGGCGTCGGCGTCGTTCGGCGCGAGCGCGACCGCGCTCTCGAGGTAGGGAATCGCTTCGGCACGGCGGGCCGGACGATGTTGCAGGATCAGCGTCCCGAGGTTGTAGGCGACGTTGGGTCCGCTCGGCTGGAGATCGTGGAGGCGGGTCAGCGCCGCGATCGCGCCATCGATGTCGTCTTCCAACTCGCGCGCAAGGCTCGCGCGTAGGCGCCAGGCGAGACGGTATTCCGGGTAGATCGCCAGCGCGCGCTCGGCGTGGTCTACCGCATTGCGAGTCGCCTCGGCCCGCTCGCTCGGTTTCGCGCTGTCCTTCGCGCGTGCGAACCAGACGTCCGCGGCGGCCTGCTGAGCGTGCGCGCTTCCCTCGGACGTCACCACGTCGGTCGTGTGGAGAGTGAAGGGATCCTGCCAGGCCGCATTGCGCTGGACTGTCAAGCCCGCGAAGGCGAGCGCCACGATGCTGCACGCCACCATCGCGGCACGTGTTTGCAGCGCTGGCGGCACGAAGCGGGAAGCGCCCGCCGCGAGGCCCCAGGCTGCCGCGAGGCAGACACCGACCGACGGCATGAACAGGAAGCGCTCGCCGAGGAAGGTGCCGATCGAGAACACGACGTTCGAGACGATCGAGAACGTGGCGAGCAGATAGAACGACGCGAAGGACAGGACCCAGCGTCGCCGCCATCCGATCACGGCGAGTCCGGCAAGGGCGACGTCGAGGGCGAGGCCCGCGAGCGCGAGCGGGTGGGTCCACCCCACCCAGGCGATGTGGAAGGGGCCGTATTCGTGGGTCAGCGGGTGGGGCCACACCAGCAGGGCGTAGGCCCGGGCGTGGCTCGCGAAGACCGTGCCCCAGGTTTCGCTCGGTGTGGCGCCGAGGAAAGGATCGTTCAGCAGCTCCGGCGACGCGTTGCTGCTGGCCACGACGCTCGCGCGGATCAACAGGAAGCCCACCGCAGCGGCCCCCATCGGTGCCAGCTCCTGCCGGTGTTCTCGGAGGGATCCTCGGAAGAACCAGAGCGCGGCTGGCACCACGGCCACGAAGGTGATCGCGTTCTCCTTCGAGAGCAGGGCGGCGAAGAAGACGGCGCCGGCGCCGCCGGCTGCCGCGCGCGAGCGGGTCTCGATGGCGCGCCACAGGAGCAGCAACGCGCCCAGGCAGCCGGCGAGCGCGAGGATCTCGTCACGCCCTTTGATGTTCGCCACCGCTTCCACGTGGAGCGGATGGACGGCGAAGAGCAGCGCTGCGGCGAAGGCGGTGGCCGATGCGCCGAGGGGCGGATCGCGGGGCCCGAGCCACTGGGCGAGGACCGCGTAGAGCAAGAGGCAGCACCCCCCGTAGAGCAGGCTGTTCACGATGTGGGAGACCCGTGCGTTCTCCCCGAAGAGACCGATCTCGATGGCGAAGGTGATGAGCGACAGCGGCCGGTAGCGACCCCCCGCGACCAGGTTCGTCTCGTTGCCGATGGCCCCCTCGAAGCTGTCGGTTCGGAGCAGATCGGCGATCCCTGCGAAACCCGACTGGGTGAACCGGTTGTCCGTGATCGCGAGGCGATCGTCGAGGACGAAGTCATGGCCCCAGGTGTTCGCGTAGAGCAGGGTGGCGATCGCGAAGATCAGGGCACCCGACCACCGGGCCCCCGAGTTCGCGGGGGCGGGCGTGGCCTCGGCCGGCTGGGCGCCGCCTCGGGGAGTGCGTTTGCCGCGGCGTTGCTTCGCCATGGGCGCGCAAGGTAGCTCCGTGCGGGGATCACGGCGGCCCGCAGCGGGTTCCGCTAGCGTCGGCCCGAATCATGACGAACGCCGCGAGTCCCGCTCTCCGCCGTATCGCCGCCATTCGCCGCCCGCTGGGCGCGCTCTGTCTCGTCCTCGTCGCGGCCTGGGCCTGGACCGTCGTCGAAGCACCGATCGATCGGGTGCAGGGCGTGATCCAGAAGATCCTCTACGTGCACCCGCCGCTCGCCTACGGCGCCTACCTCGGCTTCGTGCTCACCGCGATCGGCGGCATCCTGTATCTGTGGAAACAACGCGAGATCCATGATCAGCTCGCCGTGGCGGGCGCGGAAGTCGGCGTCGTGTTCTGCACCCTGATGATGATCACCGGGCCGATCTGGGGGAAGGGCACCTGGGGCCACTGGTGGAGCTGGGATCCGCGCCTCACCCTCACGCTGCTGCTGTGGTTCGTCTACGTCTCCTATCTGTTGCTGCGCAGCTTCACCGAGGGCGGCGAGCGCACCGCGCGCTTTGCGGCGATCTACGGGGTCGCCGGGACCGCGCTCATTCCGTTGAACTACTTCGTGATCGACCTGGCCCAAGGTCGTTCGGTGCATCCGGAAAATCTGGAGAGCGGCAGCTTGGGTGCCGGCATGGGAATGCCCTTCCTGGTGGCGAACCTCGCGGCCTTCGCGGTCTTCGTCTACCTGCTGCTCCTGCGCTGGGAAGTGGAGGCGCGACGGGCAGGTGTCGGCCGCGAAGAGGGAGCGGCATGAGCTACGTGATCGCCGCGTTCGGCATCACGGTGGTCGCCCTCGCTGGGTACGCCTGGCTGCTGGTCCGGGAACGGGCCCGCCTCGAGCGCGACGAGAGTTGACCTGCGCGACGGGGACGACCCGTCGCGGCTGCTCCCCGTCCCCGACCGCTCCAGGATCTGACTGCCCGAGCGCTCGACGCCGGACATCTCATGACCGGCAACCGACGCCCGATGTCCGGCGCACGCCGTCCCGAGGCCTCACGCAGGAGGTGTCAGGAACGTGTGCAAGTGCTTGATTTTGCTTCTGATCGGAGATCTCTCTCCGCTTTGGGCACAGCGGCTGCACTAGGGCCCGGCGGCACACGCGCCCGCCACGAAGGAGTCCTCATGCAACGCATCCGCCTTTGGAGCACCGGCCTGGTCGCCCAGGTCGACACCCTGCTCGGTCGTCTCGAGAACCACGAAGCCGTCGCCGCCAGCACGCTGCGAGCGGCTACCCGGGCGGGGGCTCGGGCCCGGGTTCGCCTGCAGCGCGTCCAGCGCGACGGCGAAGCCTTGAAGCAGAAGCGCGAGGAGGCCCGTGAAGCGGTCGAGCGCTGGCAGCAGCGTGCGTCGGAGCTCGCAGGCCGCGACGAGAACGCGGCGCTCGAATGCCTGCGTCGTCGCCGCGCCTCGGAGCGCGAGGGGCGTTCGCTGGAACGGCGCCTCGAGGAGCACAGCCGCACCGAGCGCGCGCTCGCGTCGGACGTCGCTGCGGTCGAGGAGCGTCTCTCGACCCTGCGCGAGCGGCACCACGTACTCGCGACCCGCGAGTCGCGGGCCGACGCGATGGTGGTGACGCCCGACGTCGAGATGGGCGAGGTGTTCGAGCGCTGGGAGATGGCGCTCGCCGAGCGAGAGATCGCCGACGGGCATCCCGATGCGCCGGATGCCTTCGAAGCCGAGCTCGATCGCAACGAAGAGGAAGCCGAGCTGCGCGCCGAGCTCGCCGCGCTGCGGGACTTCGAGGTGCCGCGATGAGTGCGTTCTTCCCCGACACCGCCGCCCTCGAAAAAACCCAGGCGACCGCAGCGTCGCCGCCGAACACGAGCCCGCCGGAGCCCAAGGAGACTCCGGCGCGCTTCACCGAAGCCTCGCGCATGCTGCGCGCGGCGGGCTCCGTGGCGTTGGTCGCGGCCCTGTCGACCTTCCTGTGGCAGCACTGGGAGGCCGGCAGTGATCTGACCCGCGCGGGAACCCTGCTCGCGCATACCGTGGGCCTGACACTGGCGGGCCTCTTCTGCGGGCTTCGCGCGCGCGACGGCAAGGCCGCGCGGACCTTCCTCGGCCTGGCCGGAGCGTCGTTGCCGATCGTCGCCTGCGTGGGAGGTGGACTCGTCTACTCCCAGCTCGGACCCGAGCCGGTCGCCGGATTGGCCGACTACGCCACCTGGGTGGCGCCGTCACTGGCCACTGCGCTGCTCGCGGGCGCTGGGGCATTCGTCGTAACGATCCCCGTCGCCGCCCTGGCGATGGGGGCCTTCGGCCGACGCTGCCTGGTGCCGCTCACTGCAGCCGCGGTGGCCGGCAACGCGCTCTTGCTCCTACCGACGCGGGACGCCGACGCGATCGCCGTGCTGGCGGGGCTCGCGCTCGTCGGCCTGGGTGCGCTCGAGTGGCGTGTGCTGCGACGCGAGCCCAGCCTGGCGAATCTCGAAGGCGGGATCGCGCGGGCGTTGGTCACCGCGCCGCTGCTCGTGCTGGTCGGGCGCCACATCCTCCACTACGAGGCGTCGGCCCTGTTCCTCGCGGTCGGCTGGTTCAGTGTGGCGCTCGGACTCACGGCGGTCTCCTGGGTGAGCCGCTTGCCCGAGCAAGCGCGGAACGTCGCGCGCTGGAGCGCCGTCGTCCCGGCTGGCTGGGCCGCAGCGGCTTTCGCCGACGCGCTCGGCGGTGCGGGGTTGGCCCAGGGCTTCCTGGTGCCGATGGCGGCGGCGGGCTTTGCGGCCCAGCTCGCGCTGGCTTCGTTCTTCGCCGGTGACGAACCGTGGGGTGCGTCGTTCCGACGGGTGGGCGTGCTCGCCTTCGCCGGGGCGTGCGTCCTGAACCTGGCCCTGGTGCCGGGACTCGTCGCCTCGCTGCTGGCGGGCATCGCCGGCATCGGTCTGCTCGGTTGGGGGACGCTGCGGGATCAGCGTCCGCTGCAGTGGATCGGAGCCGCGTCGGCCCTTGCCGCGGTGGCGGTCCACGTCCAGCACGCGATCGCCCTCTACGCCTGGAGTCGCTGGGGCAGCCTCGCGCTCCTCGGCGTGCTGGTGATCCTCGCGGCCAGCTGGGTGGAGCGCGCCGGGCCCGTGGCCCTGCGGCGCATCGAGATCTGGAAGCGACGCCTGGCGGCCCGCACCTAGCTAGGGCGTGGCCGAGCCCGCGGGCCGCTGGGGAATCGGGCGCTTCTCCAGCGGTCCGTCGGGCAGGGTGCCATCGATGTCGGTGAACCCGTAGCGCTCGGCGACCTCGCGCGACGCGAGCGCGCACCCACTGTGCTCGCCCACGTTCGGATCGGCGGCCAGCGCCGCCACCGCGCGCCCGGTGAAGCGCTGGGACTCACCGCGCACTTTGCCGAGGCCGGTGAGCTGTGCACGGTTGCCCGCGACGCGCTCGGTCAGGACGAGTCCGGGCCAGAGCGACACGACGTGGACGCCGTGGGGCGCCAATTCGTGCGCGGTGTCGGCAGTGATCCGATCGAGGGCGGCCTTGCCGACACCGTAGGCTACGTGCCAGGCGTACTTCTTCGCTCCCGACGAGCTGATGTTCGCGATCAATCCGCGGCCGGCCGGGACCATGCGCTGAGCCGCGAGCGCGCTGGCGACATAGGCCGAGCGGGTGCCGACGCCGATCATGTCGTCCCAGCAGGACAGCGGCGTCTCGTAGAAGGGCTTCCCGGAGGTGAGCTGGCGGGGAATCAAGAACGCGTTGTTGACGAGCACGTCGAGCCGGCCCTGTTCGGCGTCGATCTGCGAGAACACGCGTGCGACCGCATCGTCGTCCCGGTGATCGCAGACCAACGCGGTTGCGCGCCCCCCGGCAGCGGCGACCTCGGCGGCGGTGGCGTGGATGGTGCCCGGCAGGGGCGCGTCCCCCTCGCGCTCGGAGCGGCCGGTCAGGTAGACGGTGGCGCCGGCGGCCGCGAGCTCGAGCACGCAGCCCTTGCCGATCCCGCGGCTGCCGCCGGTAACGAGCGCGACCTGTCCCTCGAGCGGTCCGCTCATGCTTCGTCTGCCACGAGCTTCGCGGCGGCGTCGGCGCAGCGGGTGCCCTCGAAGAAGCGCGGGTTCACGCTGGTGTAGAAGCGCATCGGGTTCGTGCACACGAAGGCTTCGAAGGCGGCCTCGTCGAGGTGACCGTCTTCGACGAGCTCCCAGGCTTCGGCGAGGATGCCGGCCATGTCCGGCACGTCCCAGTGGCCCATGTCCGAGCTGAACATCGCCCGCAGCTGGGCGCCCAGCGGGTTGAGCTCCGTGTTGAACGCCCAGGCGACCATCGGATCGTCGGCTTCGCAGCCGAAGTAGAAGTTCGGCACGAAGCGGTCGCGCACGTCTTCGGCGCGGTCGATCCCGCAGGCGGACCACTCGTCGAGCGTGGGCGGCTCGGGCTCGAGCTTCGTGAAGGACTGGCTCAGGCCGTCCAGATCGGCGCGGAACCGTTCGTCGCCGTACTTCTCGAACAGGTCGATCATCAGGCGCGTGTCGATCCGGGCGGGGTCGAGGTGGTGGATCGTCTCGCGGTTGCGTTTCTCCCAATGGGAGAGCAGGTCGGCGTAGAGCGAACATGCCCAGCCCACGCCGCCTTCGAGGAGGCCGAAGCCGAGCTCGGGGAAGCGATGGGTGACGCCGCCAAGGAAGAGCGATTTGCAGAACGCTTCCATGCTCGCGCCGAAGGAGCCGATGTGGTTGTACATGTAGTTCGACACCGAGCGGCGGGCGCCCCAGCCCATGCCCGGGGTGTGCGAGGCGGGGGACACCCCGAGCTCCACGCAACGTGCCCACAGCGGGTCGTAGTCGTACTCGCTGTCGAGTCCCAGGGTGTCGATCCGCGTTTGGGCGCCGGATCCCCAGTTCGGCACCGACTTGTCGCTCGCTTCGGTCGCGTTGCCGACGGGCCGGTGGATCGCCCCGTTGATCATGATCGCCTTGAAGCCGAGGCCCGCGACCGCGTGCTCGAGCTCGGCGAGCGCCTCGTCGGGCGTATGGGTCGGGATCAGGGCCACGGGCGTCATGCGGTCGGCGTAGGGGAAGTAGATCTCCGCGTGGAACGCGTTGAGCGCGCGGCACGCGACCTGGCGCAGCTCGGCATCGCGCATCGAAAGCGTCGTCAAGCCGCGGCTCGGGTAGAGCACGGTGAAGTCGATGCCGAACTCGTCGAGCCGTTCGTAGAGCAGGCGCGGCAGGTGCGCGGTCGCCCGGTCCTTCGTGTTCGCCGCCGGCAGGCTCCACCAGGACGGACGGGTGGCCCAGATCTCGCGGCGTTGGTCCTCCGAGAGTGCGCTCCACGGGCGCAGCACCATGTCGTCGAAGTCCATGCCGCCGGCGGCCTCGAAACGCGCGGCCAGATCCCCGCCCGCGAGATCCTTCACGTAGTCGAGGAAGAAGCTGCGGAACACCGGCAGGGTTTCGATCAGGTGCCCGTCGGCGTCCACGACGGGGTGCCCCAGTCGGGCGCGGATGTCAGCCGAGGTCATCGGGAGTCCTCCGGGAGTGCGTCGCGCAGCACCGCTTCCGCGTCGCTCTCGTAGCGAGCTCGGTAGGCGGCCTGGGTCACGCGCGGCAGGGTGTCTTCGAGTGCGTTGGCGTCGAAGCCGCCTGCGGCCTCGGGCGCCCCGGCACGGGCGAGCATCTGGGGCAGTCGCGTCCGCAGGCGTTCCAATGCCCACGTCAGCGGATCCCCGTCGGCTACCGGGTCCAGGTGCAACACTTCGTTGCTCTTCGCTCGCCAGTCGACGTAGTGGTAGTGCGGATCCTCGTCGAAGCAGTCGAAGCGCAGCAGTTCGCGAAGTTCGCCGTCGACGGGGCCGCACACGTGGAGCGACACGCCGCGATCGTCGAGCCCGGCGAGGTCGGCGCTGTCGAACCCTTCGGCGGGGGCAGTCGCCGAAGCGGCGGCGATTGCCTCGTTGAGCAGTCGGTACTCCACGCCGATCCGCAGGCTCCCCACGTCGAACCAGCGCGTCTGGGCTTCGACCGGCGGGATCGGCATGACGTCGTAGCGGGTGATGTGGTCGCTCATCGGCGCTCCTCGAGAGGGTTCATTGGCGTTCCTCCAGTCCGAGGGCCTGGGCCGCCTGGGTGCGAAGGGTGCCCTTGGCGATCTTGCCACCGGACGAGCGCGGTAGCTCGTCGACCACCCAGAGATGCTCGGGCCAGGATTCGACGGAAACGCCGGCCTCTCGCAGGTGCGCCGTCAGGGCCTCGAGGTCGAGCGTCTGGCCGGGAAGCAGCTCGACCACCGCACAGACCCGCTCGCCGAAGACCGCGTCCGGAACGGGCACTGCCGCGGCCAGCGCCACCGCCGGGTGGGATCCGACCGCCGCCTCGACCACCGGCGCGCTGATGTTCTTGCCGCCACGGATGATGATGTCCGCGGTGCGACCCACCACCCGCAGCACTCCCGCCGCGTCGATCTCGCAGGTATCGCCGGTGAGCATCCAGCCATCCGGGGTCCGGAGCTTCGCGTTCGCTTCGTCGTCGTCGTAGTAGCCCTGGCTCGTGAGGGGGCCGAGGCAACCCGCCTGGCCGCGGCCGCCGGCTGTGACGTCCCGTCCCGCCTCGTCGAACAGGCGCACCTGCATCTCGTCGATGACATGGCCCGCGGTGCGCAGGCGCACGTCGCGGGTGTCGTCGAGGGTCGTGCGGGACAGCGCCCCGGTCTCGTTCGAGCCATAGAACTGGAGCACCCGCGCACCCGTGCGCTCTTCGAAGGCCGCGGCGCGCGCGTAGGGGACGGCTTCGCCCCCGGTGAACAGCACGCGCAGTGACGGCAGTGGGCGCTCCGCGAGTGCGTCGAGCATGAGGATGAACTGGGTGCTGACTGCGGCCAGCACGCTGACCTGGTGCTGGGCGATCGCGTCGATCATGGCCGCCGCGTCGAAATCGGGGAGCAGCACCGTCGGCGCACCGAGCAGGGTCGGCGTGAAATGCGCGGTCCACAGGCCGAAACCGAAGGGGGCGGGCAGAGCGCTCAGGAAAACGTCGTCCGCTCCCAGGCCTCCTGCCTCCACGGCGAGCCGGTGAAAGTGGTTCCAGCGCGCCTGATCGTGGGTCACGCACTTCGGAAGCCCGGTGGTTCCCGAGGTGGAGTTCAGCAGGAAGAGGTCGGTCGGTCCGAGTCGGCGGCCTGGATCGAGCTCGTGGGCCGGCGCGGGGGCCGGGCCGCCGTCGAGGGCGACTTCTCCGGTGAGGGTCGTTCCGTCGCCGCAGACGAAGTGATGGCGGAGGGCCGTCTCTGCGCGGAGCGGTTCCGTCCAGCGGGCGAGATCGAGCCCGCGATGGTGGGCTTCCGAGAGCAGTGCGCGCGCGCCCGAGCGGGTGATCAGGTGCCGGATCTCCGCTTCGCCAGCGCGGGGACCGATGCCGACGGCGACGAGCCCCGCTCTCTCGGTGGCGAGGAAGGCGGTGTGGACGCCCGGCCCGTCGGGCAACAGCACGGCGACGCGGTCGCCGGGTTCGAGCCCGGCTGCGACCAGGCGCCGTGCCCAGGCATCCGAGCGCTCCGCGTACTCGCGCCAGCTGCAACGCCGGGTTCCCACCAGGAACGCGGGCGCGTCGGGGGTGCGGGCGGCGTGGGCGTCGACGAGGTTGGCGAGGGTCTGCACGGACACGGCGACCGGACTACTGGATCGCCTTCGTCTCTCGCAACGCAGCGAGTTCGTCCGCGGAGAAACCCCACTCGGACAACACCGCGTCGGTATGGGCGCCCCCCACGGCCGGCGGGCGCTGGACCCCGCCCGGCGTGCGAGAGAAGCGCGGCGCCGGTGCGGGCTGGGCAACGCCGTCGATCTCGAGGAACGCGTTCCGCGCCCGGTTGTGGGGGTGCTCGCGCGCCTCTCCCATGTCGAGCACCGGGGCGAAGCACGCGTCACTGCCTTCGAGGAGTTCGCACCACGCGTCGCGGCTGCGCGTCTTGAACAGGTCCGCGAAGCGCTCGCGGAGCTTCGGCCATTGGGCGCGGTCGTGCTGGTCCGGGAGCGACTCGGCGTCGAGTCCGGTCTTCTCGAGCAACGTCGCGTAGAACTGGGGCTCGATCGATCCGAGCGAGACGTACTTGCCGTCCGAGGTCTCGTAGGCGTCGTACCAGGGGGCACCGCTGTCGAGCATGTTGGTGCCGGGCGGTCCCCAGAACCCGGATTGCTGCGCCGAGTGGAAGACGGTCATCAATGCGGACGCGCCGTCGACCATCGCGGCGTCGACGACCTGTCCTTCCCCAGATCGCACGCGTTCGAGCAGCGCGCACACCATCCCGAAGGCGAGGAGCAGTCCACCGCCGCCGAAGTCTCCGACGAGGTTGAGCGGGGGTGTCGGCGGTTGGTCGGCGCGACCGATGTGGGCGAGCGCACCGGCGAGCGCGATGTAGTTGATGTCATGACCCGCGGCCTGGGCCAGAGGACCCTCTTGGCCAAAGCCGGTCATGCGTCCGTAGACCAGGCGCGGATTGCGGCCCAGGCACACGTCGGGACCGAGTCCGAGTCGCTCCATCACGCCGGGTCGGAAGCCCTCGAAGAGGCCGTCCGCCTGTTCGACCAGACGCAGGACGGTGTCGAGCGCTCGGGGTTGCTTCAAATCGACGCAGATGCTGCGACGGCCCCGGCTCAAGAGGTCGCCAGAGACCTGGTCTTCGGACACGAAGGCAGCCGGCCCCGGTTTGACGATCCGGATCACCTCGGCACCCATGTCCGCGAGCACCATCGCGCAGTACGGACCGGGTCCGATCCCCGCGATCTCCAGCAGCCGAATCCCCTCGAGCGGTCCCATGGCGTCCTCCTCGGCCGCCCGTGGGGGCGGGAGCCGCAGGATACCCGGCCTGTGGGTCCCAGAACGGCCGCAAAACCTCCGAATTGGGAGGGAATCCCCGCGGGTTGGCGTCTGGCTCACCTATTTGGGTGAAAACTTACCGTGTCGTTTTCATCAGAAAGGGGGGCGCTTGGTGCCCCTAGCTGCCGGTATTTCTATGACCCAGAGAGCAACGGGAGCCAAAAGATGGCATCAGGGGCAAACGGCCATTGGGAAGCAGATCTTGGGATTCCTCGTCTCGATCGATCGCACCCCACGGCACCCCGGGCTCTCCCGGAGAGGCTCGGTCAACCCGGAGTCATGGTCCGCACTCCCTAGGCAACACGATTGATTGACCCTCAGGGCCCGTCCGATTCGTCGGACGGGCCCACCGGTTTTGGTCGTCCCTAGGCGCGAAAACGCCGCGCTGGACGCTGCCGGGCGCGGCCGGGCATAATCCCCCATCGAAGGGAGGAGGTGCCATTGCCCCGGCACCGCGATGCCTAATGGACCACCGTGCCCAGTGGCTGATCGACCGCATCTACGCGGCCGCTCTATCACCCGACGTGTGGAACGAGGTCGTCCTCGGAATCAGCGACCACCTCGGGGGGCGCCGCTGTGTTCCTGGGTTTCGTCACGCCCTCTCTGAACACCGACGATTCGCCCTACGCGGTGGGCCTCGGTGATGACTACCGCACCACCTTCGCCGAGCACTTCTTCACCGAGCTGCCCTGGTCGATCAAGATGAACGACCACTTCATGGGGCGCTGGCGGACGATGGACGAGGTGATGGGCCACGTCGATCTCGAGAAGACCGAGTTCTACGCGAACTGGCTGCGTCCCCAGGGATTGGCCTGCCACTGGCCGGCGGGTTTCAACATCGCGAACCCGGATGTGGAGGGCGAGGTCGCGGGCGGCTTCTCGGCGTTTCGTCGCGAGGGACAGCCCCCCTTCACCGAGGCCGACTTCGCCGGGCTCGAGGGGCTCACGCCGCACCTGCACCGCGCGGTCGAGATCTACCGCCAGCTCCACGGTGCCGACGTGATGCGGCGCGCGCTGAACGAGGCCGTCGACCGCTTGCCGGTCGGGTTGCTGCTCCTCGACGTGAATCGCAACGTCGTCGTCGAGAACAAGAGCGCGCGCGCGATCCTGGAATCGGACGACGGACTCCACGTCGACCGGCACGGCCCCGGAGCGGCCGAGGCGCGGGAGAACGCCGAGCTGCAACGCCTGCTCGCCGAGGCGATCGAGGCGCAGCGCGGCCAGTACTACAACGGGCCGGGGTTCGTGTCGGTCTCACGGCCTTCCGGGGAGCGTGCGTACGCCGTCATGGTCACCCCGTTGTTGGCGGGCCCGGGGCCCCAGGGCGGTGAGGACGCCGTCGTAGCGGTCTTCGTGACCGACCCCAGTGCGAAGATCGTCGCCGGGTCCGAGGCGCTCGAGGTGCTGTACCAGCTCACCTACTCCGAAGCCGAACTCGTGCGCCTGCTCTCGCTCGGGATGTCTCTCGACGAGGCGGCAAGCCAGCGAGGCGTCAGCCTCAACACCGCGCGCAGTCATCTGAAGCGCGCCTTCTCGAAAACGGGCACGAACCGCCAGGGCGAGCTGGTGCACCTGATCGTCTCGGGCGTCGGGCAGATCGGCGAGGGCTGAGCCGTCGCCACGAGCGACTAGTCGTCGCTCTCGCGTTCCAGCGTTACTTCGATCGCGAGCTCGTCCGCGAGCTTCTCGAGCACCGGACGCAGGGCATCGACTTCGTCGGGTGCGCGCAAGTGGGCCGTGACATGGAAGAGAGTCTCTCCCGACATCGGCGCTGAGCTGGTATGGGAGGTCAGCTCCTCGACGTTCACACCCCGTGCTGCGAGTGCTGCCGACAGTTCTCGCACGATCCCCGGACGATCGAGGCCAACGCCTTCGAGCCGCAGCCGCGGTTGGGTCGGGGGTGCGTGGTCCGCTGCGCGCGTCGCAATCACGCGCAGGCCGGTCGTGGAGAGCGCTTCGAGGGCGGCTGCGAGGGCATCTGCGCGTTCGGGGGCCACCGATACCCGGAGGAGGCCGGCGAACTGACCGGCGAGATGGGCCATGCGGCTCTCGAGCCAGTTCGCCCGGTGATCCGCGATCACCCGGCTCAGGGCCTCGACGAGTCCGGGCCGGTCGGGGCCGATCACCGTGAGCACCAGGGACGCATGTGCCATTTCCGGGCCCTTTCCGGTCGTGAGGGGCGGCTGACGGGAGCGGGAGACACCCGCGGGGGGGAATTCGAACTCGATGCGCGTCGAAAACGCCCCGTTCGGGGCCACTTTACGGCCGAGAATCACCCGTTTGGGTGATAAATCAGCGTGTCGATTTCATCTCTTTGGTGGGCGCTCTGGACTGCGGCGCTTCGTAGGATCGCCCGTGACAGCTCAGGAAGGCGTCCAGGCGCGAGCGCAATCACAACACCCCGCGCTCGTAGAGGCGGCCTCGGAATCACCGGGGGCCTCGCTGCCGGACACCGGACGGGCTGCCGAGATGGTGCGGTCGTCATCAATTAAACCAAGGTCCGCATCCCTTCCGAACGATTCGCACCATAGGGGCCCGCTTCTTGTCGATCAAGAAGCGGGCCCCACTCGTTCGAGCGGTTCACTCGGGATCGCTATCGCACCCTCGAGGGGGGCAGTGCCGGGTACGAGCGGGCGCGACTCGGCTCCACTCCCGCCAGCGCAGCGCCGCGAAACCCGATAGGGTCCGCGCGTGTCGGACGCTCGCCTAGATCCCCCGAAGCTGCGCGGTGCCCAGAAGCGCCATCTGCGAAAGCTCGCCCATGACCTGGATCCGGTCGTCCAGGTGGGGGCGTCGGGCGTCAGCGAGTCGGTGGTTGCGGCCGTCGACGGGGCGCTGGCCGCCCACGAGCTGATCAAGCTGCGGATCGCCCACGAGCGACCCGAACGCCAGGAGATGGCCGAGGCGCTCGCGGCCGAGACGGGGAGCGTGCTCGCCGGCATGGTCGGGCGCGTGGCGGTCCTCTACCGACCGGCGGCCGATCCGGAAGACCGACGCATCTCCTTGCCTGCGTAGACACAGCGCGCGGCCCGGGCCCGCCGCCTCGTTTGACATCGCGAGGGCGGCTCGTGACTCTCTCGGCGTGGAAGGCCGCCGCTGGATCTACCTTGGCGTCGGGGCCGTGGCGTTGTTCGCGGTCTTTCTCACGCTGCGTCGGGTGATCGGTCTCGAGTTCCAGCCCGACTCGCTGCGCGGGGTGGTCGAAGGACTCGGCGTGTGGGCGCCGATCGCGTTCGTCGGGATCGTCGCGTTTCGCGTCCCGCTCGGCGTTCCATCCCAGGTCGTGCTCATCGGCGGCGGACTCGTGTTCGGACTCGTGCAGGGCACCATCTACGGCGCGATCGGGCTGTTGGTCTCGGGCCTCGTGCTCTTCCTCACGTCGCGCTGGGCAGGTCGCGAAGCCGTACTGTCCCGAGTGCCGGGTCGCCTGCGACATCTCTTCGACATCGCCGGCTCGCGTCTCGGCGCGCTCTTCATCGCCGTCGGCACGGCGTACCCCCTCGGACCGATCACCACGTACCACCTGATCGCCGGCGTCACGCGCATGTCCGTGATCGCGTTTGCCCTCGCCCTCGCGGTCGGGTCGCTCGGGCGCGCCGCCATCTACACCTACTTCGGGAGCAGCCTGGTCGAGGGCGAGATGGATCAGGTCATCTGGGCCGCAGGCGTCCTGTTGCTGGCAGGGCTCGTCCCGCTGGCGTTCCCGACGCCGCGTCAGTGGATCCTGCAGATGCTCGAGCGCCCGGCGGAATCCGAAGCAGACGCTTCGCCGGGAGACGGCGCCAGCTAGTGCTTCACCAGTCGCCAGTAGGCCACGAGGTGGCGAACGCTGGCTTCCTCGTCGCCGCGCTGTTCGCAGAGACGCGCCAGGTTGAAGTGCGCTTCGGCGCAAGCCGGGTCGTCTTTCAGACAGGTCCGGTAGGCGTCCACGGCTTCGTCGTCGCGGCTCAGATCTTCGAGGACGACGGCCAGGTTGAAGCGGGCCGTGACGTCGCTGGGCTCGAGGGCGAGGGCGCGGCGGTAGCGCTGCTCTGCCGATGCGAGCTCGCCCGCCTCGTGCTCGAGACGCCCGAGGTTCACGTGGGCGTCCGCGAGCTCGTCGTTCTCGTCGACCGCGCGCGTGTACGCTGCGCGCGCGCGCAGCGGGTCGACCTCTTCGAGCTCGCAGCCGAGCCGATACCAGCGATCGGCCTCGGTCTCCCCGGGCGCGAGCGTGGGCTCGCGTCGGGAGGCCGCGCGCTCGCGAAGATCGATCACCGTCGAGGGGCGCCAGGATTCGAAGTCGAAGACCCACTGGCCGTCCTCGGGAGACCAGAGTCCGGCGTCTTCGCGGACGACGAGTTCGCCCTGGGCGTTGGCGAGTCCGAGTTCGCGGAGGTCACTGTTGGGGGGCAGGCTCGCGCGCAGGCGCGAGAGCGCGCGACGGACGCGTCGCGGATGGATCCGGCCCGCCGAGAGGTCGCGCAGGCGGCGCAGGAAGTGCAGGTCGCGGAAGGCGAATCGCCATTCCCCCCGCGGCCCACGCGTGGGTTCGACGCCGCCGGCCTTCGCCAGGGAGCGCACGCGGGTGGGCGGCACGCCCAGGATCTGGGCCGCCTCGCGCACGCCGTAGGTGGTCTGTGCCGGTTCCATCGAACGACGTCCGCCCAGCGGGCGGCCCCCCTCGTCGTCGGCGCGGGCCTGGCCGGGCCCGGCCTCAGCTGCGTTTTCCGCCGGCCTTCTTCTTCGGAGCGCGCGCACTCTTCGCGGCGCGCTTCGGGCCCTTGCGGCCCGCCGGTGCGGGTGTGGACTCGAGACTGGCCTTCAGCGCATCCATCAGGTCGATGATCTTGCCCTCGGGTTCTTCACTCGGGGCGAAGGTCACTTCCTGGCCTTCGACCTTCTGGGCGATCACTTCCTCGATGCGCTTCTTGACTTCGTTCTCGTACTGCTCGGGCTGGAACTCGTCACCCGCAATCTGGTCGATCAGCTGGACGGCGAGCTTCACCTCGGCATCGGTCAGGGTCGCTTCGACGCGCTCGACGTCTTCGAAGGAGCGCAGCTCGTCGGCGTAGCGAAGCTGTTCGAGGATCAGTCCACCCTGGAACGGGCGGAGCGCCACGATGTACTGCTTTCCGCGCGCGGCGTAGGAGGCGATCGCGCAGCGGCCCGTCTGTTCCATCGCGCGCGAGAGCAGCGTGTACGGTTTGTCGCCGCCCTTGTCTGGGCCGAGGTAGTAAGCGCGGTCGAAGTGGAGCGGGTCGACCTGGTCCAGCGGGATGAACTCGCGGATCTCGATCATCCGGTTGCTCTCCGCCTCGAGCGCCTTCAGTTCCTCGTTCGTGAAGAGCACGTACTGGCCCTTGGCGAACTCGTAGCCCTTCACCATCTCGTCGCGCGGGACGACCTTCTCGTCCTTGGGACAGATGTACTGCTGCTTCAGGCGGGTGCCGCACTGATGGAGCATGTTGAAGGAGATCTGGCCGCTCGATTCGGTGGTGCTGTAGAGCTTCACCGGAATCGAGACGAGGCCGAACGAGATGGTCGCGGTCGAGATCGCGCGCGCAGCCATGGCGGAATCCTTAGGCTAGGCGGGGTAGGGCGTCAACGTGAGCGGCGGCAGGTCCGCCGAAGGAAGGATCGGTGCCCCGAGGCGATCAGCTGAGCGGCCGGCTCGAGCGCTACCGCGGGATGCGGGACGCCGACCAGACGCCCGAACCGTTTGGGGGCGAAAGCGCCCACCGGCCGGGTCTCTTCGTCGTGCAGCAGCACGCGGCGCGGCACCTGCACTTCGATCTGCGCCTCGAACACAACGGAGTTCTCTGGTCTTGGGCGGTTCCGAAGGGACCGAGCCTCGATCCTGCCCAGAAGCACCTCGCCGTCCGGGTCGAAGACCACCCGGTCGAGTACGCCGACTTCGAGGGCATCATTCCCGAGGGGAACTACGGCGCCGGGGCCGTGATCCTCTGGGACCTCGGTCGCTGGATCCCGGTCGAGGACCCGGAAGAGGGGATCGAGCGCGGCAAGCTGCTCTTCGACCTCGAGGGCTTCAAGCTCGGCGGGCGCTTCACGCTCGTTCGGACCCGGGGCCGGGACCGGAACGGCGACGGACGCGAGTGGCTCCTGATCAAGAAGCCCGACGCCTGGGCCGAGACCGACGTGCCGCTGGCCGACGGCTCGATCCTGTCGGGTCTGAGCGTCACCGAGCTCCGCGACGGCGCCCCGCGTTTCGACACCCTGGCCCGCGAGATCGAGGCCCGGGAGCCACGTCGTCACCGACTCGCCATCGACGCGGTGAAGCCGATGCTCGCCGAGCCGATCGCCGAAGCCTTCGACGATCCCGACTGGCTCTTCGAGGTGAAGTACGACGGCTATCGCATGCTGGGTGCCCGCGACGACGGCAAGGGCGTGTTGCGCACACGCAACGGGCGACCCGCCGAAACGCGCTTCCCCGAGATCGCGCACGCGTTGTCCCGCCTGCCCGTGGATCACGTCGTCCTCGACGGCGAGATCGTCGCCACGGATCGGGAGGGCCGTCCCGACTTCGGGCGCTTGCAGCGTCGCGCGATGTTGGACCGCCCCCGCGACATCGCCCGCGCGCGCGTCGAGAACCCGGTGCGCTACTTCGTCTTCGATCTGCTCGCCTTCGGACCCTTCGACCTGCGCGCGCTGCCCCTGCGCCAACGACGCGCTTGGCTCGAGGCGCTGATCCCGGCGCAGGGGCCCGTCCGCCTCGCGCCATCGTTCGCCGCGGAAGGCACCCGTGTGCTCGCACAGATCGAGCAGCTGGGACTGGAGGGTCTGGTCGCGAAGCGCGCGGACGCTGCCTACCGCGCCGGGCGGTCCGCGGATTGGCGCAAGCTGCGTCTCCTCCAGGCCGACGACTTCGTGGTGGTGGGTTTCACCGCGCCGCGCGGCGGCCGCACGGGGTTCGGCGCGCTGCATCTGGCCTCCCACGTCGACGGCGAGCTCCGCTACTTCGGCCGGGTCGGGACGGGCTTCGGCGAGGAGGAGCTCACCCGCCTGCGCGCGGATCTCGATGCGCTGCGCGTCGACGCACCGCCGTGTACGGGGCGCGTCCCCGAGACCCGCGGCCACACCTGGGTGCGCCCCGAACTCGTGGGCGAGGTGCGCTTCGCCGAGGTGACTTCCGACGGCCTGCTGCGCCAGCCGAGCTGGCTCGGGTTGCGCAACGACAAGTCCCCCGGCGAATGCGTACGTTCAGGAGACGCTGCGTTGCCCGCCCTCGAGGCGCCGAGTCCGGCAGCCGCGACGGTGACCCCCGGCGACGTCCGCTTCACCAACCTCGAGAAGGTGTTCTGGCCCGAGAGCGGCGCGACGAAGGGCGACCTCATCGACTACTACCGAAAGGTCGGCCCCTGGATCCTGCCCTATCTGCGGGACCGGCCGCTGGTGATGACGCGCTACCCGGATGGGATCGAGGGTAAGTCCTTCTTCCAGAAGGATGCGCCCGAGTGGGTGCCGGACTGGGTGCGCACCGAGCAGATGTGGAGCGAGCACGCCGAGCGCGAGGTCAACTACTTCGTCTGCGACGACCTCGCCTCGCTGCTCTACGTCGCGAACATGGGAACCATTCCGCTTCACGTCTGGTCGAGCCGCGTCGCGGACCTGCAGCGCCCCGATTGGTGCATCCTCGACCTGGATCCGAAGGGCGCGGACTTCTCTGACGTCGTCGCCGTCGCGAAGGTCGTGCACGCGCTCTGCGAGGAGATTGGGCTGCCCTCGTTTCCGAAGACGAGCGGGTCGACCGGCCTGCACGTGCTGGTGCCGCTGGGCGGTCAGCTCGGCTACGAGCAGAGTCGCATGCTCGCCGAGCTCCTCGCGCGCGTCGTCGTCCAGCGACTACCCGAGCGCGCCACCGTCACGCGACGCGTCCGTTCGCGGGAGGGAAAGGTCTACGTCGACTTCCTCCAGAACGGCCACGGACGGCTGCTCGTCGGCCCCTTCAGCGTGCGTCCGCTGCCGGGAGCCCCGGTCTCGATGCCGCTTCGTTGGGACGAGGTGAACGGCCGGCTGCGCGCCCAGCGCTACACGATGTCGAACGCGCTCGCGCGTCTGCGACGGCTGTCGGAAGACCCGCTGGCCGCCGTGCTTCACACGACGGCAGACGTGACGGGCGCCCTCGCACGTCTCGCCGAGGTCCGCTGAAGCGCTGCGTCGAGTCGAGGCCCGCTAGAAGCGGAACGAGACTCCGCCCGCGACGTGGTGGGCGTTCAGGTGCGTATCGGCGTCGATGTCGAGGTCCGGGCCGAAGTCGAAGTCCACGCTCGCGTCGTAGTCGAGGTCGAGGCGGGTGTGACGGTACTCGGCGAACACGGCGAGCCAGTCGGTGAGTTGGATCGCGAGACCGCCGCGCGCGTCGAGACCGACATCGAACTTCGCGTCGATGAAGTCGTCGAAGCCGACGTTGAAGCGAGAGATGTCGGCTCGCGCGATCGTGAGCGTGACGCCGGGGCCGATCGCGCCGTAGGGCTGGATCTGGCCATTCGGGAACTCGTCACTCGAGAGCAGCGGCAAGCGCAGCATCAGGAGCGGTGTGATCGGCACCGCGATGATGTCGATGTCGGCGATGCTGTCGTCCTTCGCCCGGTAGGTCGAGAGATCGAGGGCGAGCCCGACGAAATTCGCGGCCCCTGGGAACCAGTAGCCGCCGCGGATGCCGAAGGAGCCCTGGGGCTCGTCGTAGTCGAGCCGGACGCGGGTGAGCGCACCGAGTCCGACGAGATTGCAGCCGTTGCAGTTGAGCTCGTCGTTCTCGGCGAAGGCGGCTCCGGCGTAGAGATCGAAGAAACCCTCGGCGTGTCCGAGGGAAGGCCACGCCATCCAGATGACGAGGGTGGCAAGCGCCGTGCGCCACGCATGGATGGACGTCGCGCGTTGGGACGAAACCTCTCGCATCGGGTGCGCCTCCGTGCCGAAGCGATGCGCGGCCCTCGTCCTGTGGCGCTCTCGACCCCGGCGGGCTCACCCTAGCACGGGGCTCGGGCCCTTCGGGGCCGCTATCCTTCGCCGCCGTGGCTCAATTCGCGTCGGATCAGCTTCGTTTCGTCGTCGGACACGAAGGCGGTGTCTCGGATGCCGACATCGCCGCGTGCCTGCGCATCGAAGCGACGGGCGACCCCGAGCGCTGGCTCGCCTTCACCTGCTGGACCGATCCCGCCCGCTCCCATTGGGAGACGGCGTCGGGCGACCGCAAGCCCACACCTCCCGGGGTGGATGCCCTGGAGTGGATGCTCGGCGAGCTGAAGCAGGATCTCGCGGGCTGGCTCGGCCGCGCCGGGCTCGAAACGGGCGCTGCGGCGGCGCTTCCCGACGGCGTGGAAGCGGCGCTGCGCAACCCGCCCGTCGACTTCGATGCGGTTGGCCCCGACGCACGCGCACCGAGCTACGGCGAGAAATGGACGACGTATCCGCCCGATGTCGTGCCCGTGTGGGTAGCGGACATGGATTTCCCGGTCGCCGAGCCGATCCGTCGCGTGCTGCGGCGGAGCGTCGCGCGCTCCGACCTCGGCTACCCGATCCACCCGGCGCCGACACCGGTACCCGACCTCACCGTCGCGCGGATGCGCGACCGCTACGGCTGGGCAATCGAACCGCGCAACGTCGAAGTGCTCTCGGACGTCGTCCAGGGGATGTACGTCGCCCTCGAACAGTGCTCCGAGCCCGGCGAAGGCGTCGTGGTGCAGACGCCGATCTACCCGCCGTTCCTCGGGAGCGTGCGCAAGACCCGACGCCGGCTCGTCGAGAATCCGCTGGTGCGCGGCCCCGAGGGCTACGGCTTCGATCTCGACCACCTGCGACGGGTCGCCGATGCCGGTACGCGGATGCTGCTCCTGTGCAACCCGCACAACCCGACAGGCCGCGTCTTTCGTCGTGAAGAACTCGAGGCGCTCGCCGAGGTCGTGCTCGAGCGCGATTGGATCGTCGTCTCCGACGAGATCCACCAGGACCTCGTCTACGAGGGGCATCACCACGTGCCCTTCGCTTCGCTCGGGCCCGAGGTCGCGGCGCGCACCATCACCCTCACGGCGGCCTCCAAGGCCTTCAACGTCGCCGGACTGCGCTGCGCCCTCGCGATCTTCGGTGACGAGAAGCTGAGGCAGCGCTTCAACGGCTTGCCCCGGCACCTGCGCGGTGGGGTGGGCATCCTGGGCATCGAGTCGCTCCGCGCGGCCTGGGAGCACGGCGAGCCCTGGCTCGAGGCCGCGCGCGCCTACCTCGAGGCCAACCGCCGCTTCACGCTCGATTTCGTCGCACGCGCCTTCCCGGACGTCGTCGTCCACCCGCCCGAGGCGACCTACCTGGCCTGGCTCGACTTCCGCTCCATGCAGCTCGAACCCAGCCCCTACGCCGTCTTCCTCGAAAAGGGGAGGGTCGCGCTCTCGGATGGGCTGGCCTTCGGCGAGGAAGGGCGGGGCTTCGCGCGCATCAACTTCGCGACGTCGCGCCGGGTGCTCACCGAGGCCCTCGAGCGAATGGTCAAGGCGCTGCAATAGACGCCAACCACCTCCATCGGGGACACTGCGCTCCGAGCGAGACTCCAGAACGAAAGGAAGCCCATGCCTACGCCGTGGCAGCGAGATCTAGAAGCCGACAGCAAGAAGTTCGAGGCGTGGCTGGCGAAGCAGCTGCCCGGTGCGAGCGACGTCCAGATGTCGCCCCTCGTGGCACCGACGAGTTCCGGGTTCTCGAACGAGACGCTGCTCTTCGATCTGGCCTGGACGGAAGACGGCAAGCGCCACGAGGAGAAGCTCGTCGTGCGCATCCAACCCACGGGGTACCAGGTCTTCCTCGAATACGACCTGGGATTGCAGTTCAACACGATGCGGCTGCTGGCGCCGACCGACGTTCCCGTGCCCGAGATGCGTTGGCTCGAAGAAGAGGACATGAGCGTCTTCGGCGCGCCCTTCTACGTGATGGTGCAGGTGTCGGGGCGCGTTCCGACGGACAACCCGCCCTATCACGTCGACGGCTGGATGCACGAGATCTCGCCGGCGGAGCGCGAGGCGATCTGGCTGGCCGGTTTCGAGTCGATGGCGCGCATCCACAAGCTCGATGTCGATGCGACCGGGTTCGGCTTCCTGCGTCGTCCCGAGCTCGGCCCGACGCCGCTCGCCCAGGAGATCGCGTACTACGAGAAGTACTACGCCTGGGCTTCGGATGGACGCGAGAATCCGGTCCTCGAACAGACCCACGACTGGCTGGTCGCGAACCAGCCCCAGGACGAGCCCGAGGGCCTGGTGTGGGGCGACGCGCGGATCGGCAACATCATCTTCGACGGGACGAAGCCCGCCGCCGTGCTCGACTGGGAGATGGTCAGTACCGGTAGCCCCGAACGCGACGTCGGCTGGGCCGTCTTCCTCGATCGCCACCACAGCGAGGCGATGAATACGCCCCGGCTCGAAGGGTTCCCCTCCTACGAGGACACCGTTGCCTACTACGAGCAGCAGTCGGGCCACACCGTGAAGCATCTCGACTACTACCAGATCTTCACGGGCTGGCGCTTCGGGATCATCATGCTGCGCATCGCCCAGCAGCTGAAGCACTACGAGTTGATGACGGCCGAACAAAGCCGCGGCATGGAGCTCACGAACCACGTAGTGCGTCTGACCGCGAAGCTGATGGACATTCCGATGCCGGGAGAGGGCAAAGAGGGCGGCTACGTCTAGGCGCCGGGGGAGGGTCGACACGTGACCGAGATCCAGACCGTCACCGGGCCGACGACACCGGAGCAGCTCGGCAAGACCCTGATGCACGAGCATCTGTTCATCGGGTACCCGGGCTACGACGTGGATTGGCTGCGACCGGGTCCCAGCCGGCGCGATCACGTCGCGAAGTGCGTCGACAAGATCGAAGAGATGAAGTCGGTCGGGGTGACGTCGATGCTCGACCCGTGCCCGACCGATCTCGGCCGCGATGTGGAACTGATGGCCGAGGTCGCCCAGCGCACCGGCTTCTCTTTGATCTGCGCCACCGGGCTCTACAAGGAGGCCGAGGGGGCGACGGCCTATTGGAAGTTCCAGATGGGCTTTGGCTCGGTCGTCGAGACGATGGCCGAGCTCTTCATCCGCGAGCTCACCGACGGCATCGCCGATACCGGCATTCGGGCCGGCATCATCAAGGTCGGCACGGGTCACGGCACCCTCACCGATTACGAGCAGGCGGTCTTCTCCGCCGCGGCGAAGGCGTCCATCGAAACCGGGGCGCCAATCACCACCCACACCGACGGCGGGCGCTTCGGTGACGACCAGCAGCGCTTCCTGGTCGACCACGGCGTGCCGCCCCACCGGATCATCATCGGGCACTCCTGCGGGACGGCCGACCACGACTACCACTGCGGCATCGCCTCAGGCGGGTCGTATCTCGGCTTCGATCGCTTCGGTCTCGACATGATCCAGCCCGATACGGACCGCGTCGCGTCGCTCGCGAAGCTCGTGGCGGCGGGCTACGGCGACCGGGTGGTGGTTTCCCACGACTCGGTCTGGTGCTGGGGCGGGATGCCGATCCCGAACCCGGAAGTGCAGGTGGCGATGGAGAAGATCTGGACGCCCAGTCACTTCGCGACCCGGATCGCGCCCCAGCTGCGCGAGGCGGGCGTCACCAATGCCCAGATCGACGCGATGCTGATCGACAACCCGCGTCGCTTCTTCGCCGGGGATCCGCTGGCGAACTAGGCGGCGCCGTCGAGGGCGGTGCGCAGGTCGTCGACGAGGTCATCGGGATCCTCGATCCCGATCGAGAGCCGCACCAGGTCGTCCGGTACCGGTGAATCCGCACCCTCGACCGCCGCCCGGTACTCCACCTGACTCTCGACGCCGCCCAGCGAGCTCGCGTCGGCGAAGCAGCGTAGACGCGAAGGCAGGGCACGCGCAGCGGCCGCACCTTCCCGCAGTCGCAGGGACACCAGCGGGCCGAAGCCGCCCTGCATCTGACGCGCCGCGATGGCGTGGCCCGGGTGCTCGGGAAGACCGGGATAGAGCACCTCGGCTAGCGCGGGATGGTCCTGCAACGCCTCGGCGACGCGTTGCGCTCCCTCGCAACTGGCGCGCACCCGCAGGTAGAGCGTGCGCATGCCGCGCAGGAGCAGCCAGGCCTCGAAGGGTCCGAGGACCGCACCGCGGTAGCCGCGCTCGTAGCGCACGGCTTCCCAGGCGGCGTCGGGCGTCGCGCACACGAGAGCCCCGGCCAGCACGTCGGCGTGACCGTTCAGCTGCTTCGTGGCCGAGTGCATCACCCAGTCGACGCCCAGCGACAGGGGCTGGCACAGCGCGGGCGTGGCCAGCGTGCCGTCGGCCACGGTCCGCGCGCCGAAGCGTCGCGCGACCTCGACCGTGGCGGCGATGTCGGTGACGACGGTCATCGGGTTCGACGGTGTTTCGATCCAGACCAGGGTGGGTTCGTCGGGCTGCAGGAGTGTTTCGAGCCGTGCCGGGTGCGTTCCGGGCCAGCGACTCACCCGCAGTCGTCCCTTGGACTCGAGGTGAGCGAGCCAGCCGCGCACGGTCCAGTACATCTGCTCGGGAATGACGACGTGCGCGCCGTTGGGCAGCGTCTCGAACACGGTCGTGGCGGCGGCCATTCCCGAGGCAAAGAGCAGGGCTTCGGCGCCGCCTTCGAGGTCGGCGAGCAGGGCCTCGGGCGCGTCGAAGCTCGGGCTCTGGTCGCGGGCGTAGCTGTGACCGCCGGGATAGGTGCCGCTCCTGTCGCGTCGGTAGGGAGTCGACGGGTGGATCGCGGGCACGACCCCGCCCACCGCCTCGTCACTGGCTCCCAGGGCCCGCGCCGCTCGGGTCGCCGGAGCGAGGGGGCGTGCGTCGTCGGGATCAGGCGGTTGCGCCACCGTCGATCACGATGTCTTCGCCGTTGATGTGGGCGGCCTCGTCCGAGGCGAGGAAGGCGATCAGCGCCGCGACGGTCTCGGGTCCGCGCCCGTGGTCGAGCGGGGTCTGGCGCATCACGAGCTTCATGTCGGCGTCCTCCGGGAGCCCGGCACCGCCCTTGGTCATGGGCGTCTTGATCCCGCCGGGACACACTGCGTTGATCCGCACGCCGCGGGCGGCGTATTCGATCGCGAGGGCTTTCGTGAAGCTCCAGACCGCCCCCTTCGACGCCGCGTAGGCCGCGCCGTAGATGAGCCCGGAGACGGCGGCGGCCGACGACATGTTGACGATGTTGCCGCCGGTCTCGAGCAGATGGGGCAGGGCGGCGCGACACACGAGGAAGGTGCCGTCGGCGTTCACTGCCTGGACCTTCCGCCAGGTCTCGAAGTCCATCTCGTGGGTGTGGGCGAAGCGCAGGATCCCCGCGATGTGACAGACGGCGTCCAGGCGCCCGTAGCGCTCCAGGCCCGACGCCAGCGAGGCCGCCACCGAGTCTTCCTGGGAGACATCGCACACATTTGCGATCGCAGAGCCTCCGAGCTCGATGGCGCGCTTCGCCGTCGCCTCGACTTCGGCGGCCTGGACGTCGGCGCAGATCAGGTGCCCGCCCTCGCTCGCGATGCGTTCCGCCGTGGCGCGCCCGATGCCCGAAGCCGCCCCGGTGATCCACACCACCTTGTCGTCGAAACGTCCCACGTTCTCTCCGACGGTCTAGCGGGGGGCGAGATCGCGCGAGGCCTGGATCGGATCCACGCCCATCGGCAGCAGACCGATCATCGGCGTGTCGACCCCGTTCTCGACGTACTGCTGGATGTGCTCGCGGCATTTCTCGGGCGGTCCGTGGACGACGATCGCGTCGACCACTTCGTCCGGGATCGAGGCGGCGGCGCCCTTGCGGTCGCCTTCCTTCCACTTCGTCCACATCGCGTCGAGCAGCTCCGAGCGGCCCAGCCACTCGTGGAACGCAGCGTAGACGGGCACGTTCAGGTAGGCGTTCACCGCGAAGCGGGCCATGTTGCGGACGGCCTCGGTGTCGGGGTTCGGGCACACGAAGATGCGCGCCACGATCTCCTTGTCCCGGCCCCCCTGGTGGACGTAGGGCGCGACGGTCTTCACGTCTTCGGCCGAGAGCCAGTTCAGGATGGCGCCATCGCCTTCGCGGCCCGCCAGCTTCAGCATGCCCTGGCGCAGGGCCGCGACCAGCAGCTTCGGCGGCTCGTCCATCTTGACGCCGAGGCGGAAGTTCTTCACCGAGAAGGTCTCGTAGTCCTCGGTCACCTTCTCACCGGTGAAGGCCTTGCGCAAGAAGCGCACCGTGTCGCGCACGCGCTGGTAGGGCTTTTCGAAGGGGATGCCGTTCCAGTTGCCAACGATCACGTTCGACGACGAACCGATGCCCATCACGAAGCGACCGGGCGCAGCCGACGCCAGGCTCGCGGCGCTCATCGCGAGCAACGCCGGGCCGCGGGTGTAGGCCGGGAAGATTGCGCAGCCGAGTCGCGCCTCGGGGGCCCAGGCCGACGCCAGCGCCAGGGGAGTGAACCCGTCGGTGCCGTTCGCCTCGGCACTCCAGAGGTCGGTGTAGCCGAGGTCGACCAGCTCGCGGATCCAATCGCGCTGCTGGGCGAGGGGGACCCCGTCGAGGGGGATCGTCATTCCGTAGCGTGCCATGCGGCCTCCCGGGTCGTGGACGGAGCACTATACTGCGCCGCGCCCCGACGCGCGGGACGGAGCCGTCCGAACGCGCCCCAACCACCTGGACACCGAGGAGGTCCCCCCATGCGCGCAGCCGTTCTCCGCGGCTACAACCAGCCTGTTGCCATCGAAGACGTCGACATCGCGAGCCCGGGCCCGCGCGAGATCAAGGTGCGGACCCACGCCTGCGGCGTCTGCCATAGCGATCTGCACGTCCTCGAGGGCTCGCTGCCCGCGCCGCCCCCGCTGGTGCTCGGCCACGAGCCGGCCGGCGTCGTCGAAGAAGTGGGCAGCGACGTGAGCTACGTGCAGCCCGGCGATCACGTGATCGCCTGCCTGTCGGCCTTCTGCGGCACCTGCGATTTCTGCCTCTCGGGCCGGCTGAACCTGTGCGGTGGGGAGGCGACGGCGCGCAAGCCCGAGGAGCCCCCGCGGCTCTCGCAGAACGGCGAGGTCGTCCACCAGTTCGCGCATCTCTCGGGGTTCGCCGAGCAGATGCTGCTCCACGAGAACGCGGTGGTGAAGATCCGCGAGGACATGCCGCTCGAGCAGGCCGCGCTGATCGGCTGCGGTGTCACCACCGGCGTTGGCGCGGCGCTCAACACCGCGAACATCGCGCCGGGCAGCAGCGTCGCCGTGATCGGTCTCGGAGGCGTCGGCCTGTCGGCGCTGCAGGGCGCGCGCATCGCCGGCGCCGGTCGCCTGATCGCGATCGACACGGTTCCCTGGAAGCTCGACCTGGCCCGAAAGCTCGGTGCCAGCGACGTCATCAACGCCAAGGAGGCCGACGCGGTGATGGGCGTGCACGAGCTCACCGGTGGCGGCGTCGAGACGAGCTTCGAGTGCATCGGCACTGCGCCGACGATCCAGCAGTCGGTCGCGATGCTCCAGAAGGGTGGCACCGCCGTCATGGTCGGCGTGCAGCCGATCGGCCAGACCGTCGAGCTCATGGGCCTCGACATCGTGATCCAGGGCAAGACGATCGTGGGCTCGATGATGGGCGACAACCGCTTCCGCATCGACATGCCGCGCTATTGCGACTTCTATCTGGACGGTCGCCTGCGCCTCGACGAGATGATCTCGGCGCGCATCGGCCTCGACGACCTGAACGACGCTTTCGAGAAGATGAAGTCCGGGGAGGTGGCGCGCTCGGTCGTCACCTTCGCCTCCTGAGGAGCCTCCGATGTCCGAAGAAGTCATTACCTGTGAGATTGCGGACGGTGTCGCCACCGTCACGCTGAACCGTCCCGCGGCCGCCAACGCGATCGACCTCGCGCTGGGCCAGGGTCTGATGCACGCGGCGATCCAGGTCGACGAAGATCCCTCGGTGCGGGCCGTGCTGCTGACGGGCGCCGGCAAGATGTTCTGCGCCGGTGGCGATCTGAAGTCCTTCGCCTCCCAGGGCGACAAGGTGCCCGCGCTCCTGAAGGAGCTAACCACCTACCTGCACGCCGCCACATCGCGTTTCGCCCGGATGGACGCGCCGCTCATCGTCGCGGTGAACGGGATGGCGGCCGGGGCCGGCTTCAGCATCGCCGTGTCCGGGGATCTCGTACTCGCCGCCGAGTCGGCGAAGTTCACGATGGCCTACACCGGCGCGGGGCTCTCGCCCGATGGCAGCTCGAGCTTCTTCCTGCCGCGGCTGATCGGGCTGCGCCGGACCCAGGAGCTGATGATCACGAACCGTCGCCTGTCGGCTGCCGAGGCCCTCGACTGGGGTCTGGTGACCCAGGTCGTGCCCGACGACGAGCTGGCCGAGAAGGCGGGCGCGCTCGCACGGCAGATCGCCCAGGGACCCACACGCGCCTATGGCGTCGTGAAGCAGCTGCTGGCGTCGAGCACCCAGGAGTCCCTCGAGACCCAGATGGAGCTCGAGTCGCGCGGCATCGCGTCGATGGCGGGGAGCCCCGACGGGCGTGAGGGCATCGCCGCCTTCGTGGAGAAGCGGGCGCCGAAGTTCTCGGGCGCCTAGCGCGCCGACCCACCCGGGTCCCCTATCCTCGTTTGACAATGACGGCCGACGCTGGCCCAATGCGTCGCTACCATTGACATTCGACGGGTGGACCCGTGGCCAACGTCCAACAGATGGTGCTCTTCGCGAAGGTGGTCGAGGCGGGCAGCTTCGCGGCTGCCGCAAAGGCCCTGGGGCAGACCCGCGCCGCCGTGAGCAAGCAGATCGCGAGCCTCGAGGAGCGGATCGGGGCCCAGCTGCTCAACCGCACCACCCGTTCGATGCACCTCACCGAGATCGGCGCCGAGTTCTACGCGCGCTGCGCCCGGATCGCCGAAGAGGCCGCGGAGGCCGAGCGGGCCGTCGCCAGCCTGCAGGGCGCGCCGCGCGGCCGGCTGCGTCTGCGGGCCCCGCTCACTTTTGGACGGCGCTACCTGACGCCGTTGGTCACACCCTTCCTCGAGCGGCATCCGGAAATCACCATCGATCTCGTCCTCGACGACGAACCCGTCGACCTGGCCCAGGAAGGCTTCGATCTGGCGATTCGTATCGCCGCGCGCGGCGACTCGTCGCTCACCTCCCACTTCCTCGCCGACAGCCCCCACGTGGTGTGCGGGACCCCCGGCTACTTCGAAACCGCCGGCGTCCCGACCGCGCCCGAACATCTGCGCGAGCACCGCTGCCTGCTCTACAGCTCGCTGCCCACGCCGCGCCTCTGGCGATTCCAGAACGGACGGTCGGTGCGCGTGACGGGTGCCTTCCAGGTGAATCACGGGGAGGCGTTGCGGCGCGCCGTGCTCGACGGCGCGGGGCTGGCCTACCTGCCGCGCTTCATCGTGGGCGAGGATCTCGACAGCGGGGCGCTGCATTCGGTCCTCGACGACTGGTCCTGGTCGTCCCAGAAGGTCTACGCGGTGGTGCCGCGGCATCGGAACCTGACGCCGAAGGTGCGGGCCTTCCTCGAAGCGTTGGAGCAGTACTTCCATCCGACGGCGCCGTGGGAGCGCGACGCCGCATGAAACCCGAAGCCGATCTCGTCGAGCGCATCCTGCGCGCCCGCGTCTACGACGTCGCCATCGAGACCCCCCTCGATCCGGCACCGCGGCTCTCCGAACGCCTCGGCACGCGGGTGTGCATCAAACGCGAAGACCTGCAGCCCGTGTTCTCGTTCAAGGTGCGCGGCGCCTACAACCGGATCGCGGCGCTGCCGCGCGACGCGGCCGAGCGTGGCATCTTCGCTTCGTCGGCGGGAAATCACGCCCAGGGCGTCGCGTTGGCGGCGGCGCGGCTCGGCTACCCCGCCACGATCGTGATGCCGCGCACGACGCCCGAGATCAAGGTCTCCGCCGTCGCGGCCTACGGTGTCGAGGTCGTTCTCCACGGGGACAGCGTGGAAGAGGCCCGCGACGAAGCCGCACGGCGCCAGGCGGAAGCCGACGGCGTGTTCGTGCATCCCTACGACGACCTCGAGGTCATCGCCGGCCAGGGCACGATCGGCGTCGAGATCCTGCGCCAGCACCCGGAGCCGATCGAGGCGATCTTCGTGCCGGTCGGAGGCGGCGGACTCCTGGCCGGGATCCTCCACTACGTGAAGTTCCTGCGGCCCGAGACCGCGGTGGTGGCGGTGGAGCCCGAGGATGCGGCCAGCCTGAAGGTCGCGCTCGATGCCGGGCGCCCGGTTCCTCTCGATCACGTGGGCCTCTTCGCCGATGGCACGGCGGTCCGACAGATCGGCGATCTGCCCTTCGAGCTCGTCCGCGATCGGGTCGACGGCGTCGTCACCGCGAGCGTCGACGAGATGAGCGCTGCGATCCTGGACCTCTTCGAAGAGACCCGCGTGCTCGCCGAGCCTTCGGGCGCTCTCGCGCTGGCGGGCATGAAGAAGTGGGTGGCCGAGAAGGGCGGGGAGCGGTCGGGGGCCCTCGTCGCGATCCAGAGCGGCGCCAACATCAACTTCCATCGGTTGCGTCACATCTCGGAGCGCGCCCAGCTGGGGGAGGACCGCGAGGCCATCTTCGCGGTCACGATTCCCGAGCGCCCCGGCAGCTTCCGCGCCCTGTGCAGCGCCCTCGGCGAGCGCTCGGTCACCGAGTTCAACTACCGCTACGCCGATGACGACGAGGCCCACGTCTTCGTCGGGGTCGAGCTGCGCGAGGGCACCGAGGACCGCCACGATCTCGCCGAAACCCTGCGCGGCGCGGGCTACGCCGTGCAGGACATGACCCACAACGAGCTCGCCGTCTTGCATACCCGCCACATGGTGGGGGGGCGGGTGCGCGCCCTCGCCGACGAGCGTCTGCTGCGCTTCGAGTTCCCCGAGCGACCGGGCGCGTTGGGGCGCTTCCTGTCGCTGATGTCGCCGAGCTGGAACCTGACCCTCTTCCACTACCGCAACCACGGCGCCGCCCACGGGCGCGTCCTGGCCGGGATCCAGGTCCCTTCGCACGATGGCGAGGCCTTCGCACGCTACCTGGGCGAGCTGGGGTATCCCTGGGTGGAAGAGACCGAGAACGAGGCCTACCGGCTCTTCCTGCGCTAGCGGAAGCCGTTCCCCGCACGCGGGCAAGGAGACGATCGATGATCTGGAATCTGGGCGACCTGCTCGACGGGGTGGCCAAGGCGCTGCCGGCGGACAGCCCGGCGATCGTTCACGGCGACGTGCGCTTCGGCTGGGCCGAGTTCGATCGTCGCTCCAACAACCTCGCCCAGGGGCTGCGCGAGCGCGGTGCACAGCCCGACGACAAGGTCGCCTTCTATCTGCGCAATCGCGCGGAGTACCTCGTGGTGCTCGCGGCCTGCATGAAGGCGCGGCTGGTCCACGTGAACGTGAACTACCGCTACCTCGCCGACGAGCTCCACTACATCCTCGACAACTCGGACGCGCGCTTCGTGGTATTCGGCGACGAGTTCGTGGACCGACTCGGGGAGCTGGTTCCCCGTCTGCCGAAGGTCGCCTCCTTCCTCCAGGTGGGCGGCGCGACGGCCGACTTCGCCGAACCGCTGGAGCCGCTCTGCGAAAAGGGCTCGGGCGAGGCCCTCGACATCGAGCGTTCGCCCGACGACCTGCTCTTCATCTACACGGGCGGCACCACCGGCATGCCGAAGGGCGTGATGTGGCGTTCGGAGGATCTCTGGGGCGCGCTCGGCGCAGGGGGGAACCATCCGGCGAATCGCGGCGAGAAGCCGGCGAGTCCGCAGGCCCACTTCGACGCGGTGCGCGCTCATGGCCGCGGCCCGATCCAGATCCCCGCCTGCCCGCTGATGCACGGGACGGGGCTGCTCACCGCGATCAACAACCTGGTCGGGGGCGGCTGTTGCGTCACCCTCGAGCAGCCGAACTTCGACGCCGAAGAGCTCTTCGACACCGTCGAGCGGCAGCGCGCCGAGTCGCTGGTGATCGTGGGCGACGCCTTTGCGCGTCCGATGTGGAACGCGCTCGAAGCCCACCCGGGTCGCTGGGATCTCGCTTCACTGCGGGTCGTGATGTCGTCGGGGGTGATGTGGAGCCAGGAGGTCAAGCAGGGCCTGCTGGGGCATCTCCCCCAGCTCATGCTCGCGGACCTCTTCGGTTCGTCGGAGGCCGTCGGATTCGGGTCATCGGTGACGTCCGCGAAGGGCGGCACGAAGACCGCGAAGTTCACGATCGGCGACGACTGCCGGGTCTTCACCGAAGACCACCGACCCGTCGAGCCGGGCAGCGGCGAGCGCGGCTTCATCGCCCGCCGCGGTCCGATTCCCCTCGGCTACTACAAGGACCCGGAGAAGACGGCGAAGACCTTCCCGACGATCGATGGCGTCCGCTACTCGGTCCCCGGGGATTGGTGCACCGTCGAGGCCGACGGGACCCTCACGCTGTTGGGGCGCGGCAGCGTGTGCATCAACACCGCCGGCGAGAAGGTCTATCCGGAAGAGGTCGAGGAAGCCCTGAAGACCCACGACGCGGTCGAGGACGCGCTGGTCGTCGGCATTCCCGACCCGAAGTGGGGCCAGGCGGTGACGGGCGTGGTGTCGCTGCGCCCGGGCGAGGCGTTCGACGAGGCCGCGCTGCGCGAGCACGTCCGCACGAAGCTCGCGGGCTACAAGACGCCGAAGCGCGTCTTCGCCGTCCCCGAGATGTTCCGCGCCCCCAACGGCAAGGCCGACTACAAGCGGGCCACGGCGTTCGCCCGGGACGCGCTCGGCGCCTAGTCGCCGGTGTCGCGCTCCGCAGCGTCCAGTGCTTCCAGCCCCGGACAGACGCGGAACGCGGCGGCGCGCTCGGTGGGGTCGCGTAGCTCTTCCCAGTAGGGCCAACTGCGACAGCGCTCGGGACGCACCGGGTAGATCGTGCAGCGGCTCGGCCGGCCCCCCTCGAGGAAGACGCAGGCCGAGGTCGGACCGGCGGCGAGGCGATCCCCGCGGACGTCGACGTAGCGGGAGCGGAACGCCGCCTCGGTCATCCCGAGATGGTCGGCGATGTGGCGGGCGTCGTCGGGGGTCACCCGTACCTGGCCGCCGGGCCGGGAGCAGCAATTGCCCGAGCGCAGGCAGCGGTGCCGGAACGGGAAGGGGGCGTGGGCGTCGGGCATGCGAAAGAACAAGGGCCCTGCCGTCGGGGCCAACGTGTGGTCCGGAACGGCAGGGCCCCCTGGTTCCAGCGGGAGTGGCTACTCCATCGCCTTCTTCATGGCGTCGGCCGCTTCGCCGGTCTTCTCTTCGGCGGCGTCCTGCGCGTCGGCGGCGGCGTCGCCCACCGCGTCGGCAGCATCCGAGGCGGCCTCACCGACCGCGTCGGCAGCGCTTGCGGCCACGTCGCCCACGGCTTCGGAAAGCTCGCCGGCGCTCTCGCCCGCAGCTTCAACGCCTTCCTGCGCCTGTTCACAGGCGATCGCCGCCGCGGCGATCGCAACCAAGGAACCCAGCGTTCGCATCTTCATGTCGTTTCCTCCCCTCGCGGTCCGTGTGGTACCGCGCGAATCAGGCCGTCGGTACGGCCCGTACTCCCCGTAGGCACCACGTTGCCACACTCCCGTGCGTCGCGCCGCGCGCGGATCTCCCCAGGGGCAGGTCGTCGGATCGCCGCGCCGGACCTAGGCCCGCTTGCGGGTCATCTTCTTCCGGTTGCGGTTGATGTCCCGCAGCATGGCGATGCCCTCGTCCGCGACCTCTTGCCCGACGACCTCGTCGTCTTCGCGGTGGAGCTCCTCCATGTCGACCCAAGTCGCATACACGGAGCGCGTGCGCTCGGTGATGATGCCGGCCTTGAGCAGGGTCTTGATCAGGACGCGGAAGATGTTCGTCTGCTGGGTGAGGGTCTCGCGCCGGTCTTCGTCGCCGAACGCCTCCATCACGGCGCTGCGCACCCACTGCCAGTCGAGGCCGAAGGGCGCGTAGATCTCCTGCTTCTGCTCGGCGTTCACGAGGTTGAAGAGCAGGGTCTGGAAGCACTGAGCGGCCCAGTCCTCGACCTGCTCGTGCTCCTCGTTGGTGAGATTCGGGACCGTGCGGTCGGCCCAGATCTTCCCGAACTTGTGGTGGAAGGCTTCGTCGGTCATGACCAGCTGCACCAGGCGGCGCAGCATCGGGTCGTTGGTGCGCGCGTGCAGCGTGGCGAACGCGCCCATCGCCAGCCCTTCGACCAGCATCTGCATGCCGACGAGCTTCTTGTAGACCTTCTCGGAGCGGACGATCTGGTCGAGCAGGCTCGCCAGGGTCGGACCCGAACGCAGCGGCGTTCCGAAGCGGGCGGCGACGTAGTTGGAGAAGCCCGTGACGTGGCGCGCTTCCTCGCGTGCCTGATTCGCGGCGTACTCCTGAGCGCCGGGTTCGCGCAGGATCTGGCAGAGGCTCGCCGAGAGCGAGAGCGCGCCCTGCTCGCCGTGCAGGATGCTCGACAGCATGAACTGGGCGTTGGCGTTCGCCAGTTGGATCTTCTGGCCTTCGTCGAGCCGATCGGCGACGGCGCAGTTGAGCTCGACCACCATGTCGCGCGGCAGGATCGTCTCCTCGCGCAAATCGAAGGGCTCGCGGTAGTCGATGTAGGCCGGGTCGGTGGGATCCCAGAAGTGATCCTCGGTGGCCGAGATGATCGCGTCGAAGGCGTCGCTGCGGGCCCCGTAGCGATCGGTCTCGATCATGGCCAGGAAGTTGTCGCGGTCGACGGTGTCGTAGAGCGGGTCGTGTCGGGGCATGGTTCTCCTCGGACCCGCAAGCGTAGCCGGGGAGGGAACGGGCGCCGAGCCCGGCGGCCGGGCGGCCCCGCGTCGGCGGGCCCTGCGCCGAGGGGCTAGGGTCGGCGCGTCGTGGAAACGTGGGCGCGCGAGTTCTTCTGGGTCTGTGTGGCGGTCGTCGCCGTCGGGGTCCCGCTGTACGCGGCGCGCGTGCGCGGGAGCACCTACGCCGGCTTTGCCGCCGTGATCCTGCTGTTTTCGCTGCCGGGCGCCCTGTGGAGCGAGGCGCGTCTGGCGGGGTTGGCCGGCGGCGGGAGCGCCCGCTGGGTGTCCGTGGGCTTCGCCCTGGGCACGCTGGCTGCCGGCTGGCACCTCGCGCATCTGGTCCGGGCGCGTTTGCGCGGGCCCGTCTTCCGCTGGCTGGTGAGCGTTCCCGGCCAGGCCTTCGTCGCGGCGGGCTTCGTCGCGATCGGCTGGGCCCTGCTGTTGTCCCCCTTCCGGCTGGGGCTGTGGGCCGCGGGTGCCGACGCATGGTTGACCGCGCTTCGCTGGCTCGACCTCGTGCCCTTCGTCCTCGCGCTGGGATCGATCCGGACCTCGTTGCTGCCCCGGGTCGAACACGTGCAGGTGCAGCTCGCCCCGGCGCCCCATGATCGCGCCGAGGCCTTCGTCCGGGCGCCGGTCGTGCGCCAGCGCGGCTGGCCGGCCCCGGCTGCGTCGGGCGCGGAGCCTGGGCTGCGCATCGTCCAGATCACCGATCCCCATCTCGGGCCGTGGCAGCCCGTGGCGCGTTTGCAGCGCAGCCTCGAGTCACTCCTCGAGAGCGACCCGGATCTCGTCCTGCTCACCGGCGACTTCCTGACGATGGAAGGGCAGGGCACGCCAGGAGCACTGGGAGAAGCGCTCGCCCCGCTGCGCGCCGTGCAGGATCGTTGCTACGCGATCTTCGGAAACCACGACCACGAGGCGCCCGACGAGGTGCGCGGCGCACTCGAGCAGTGCGGCGCCGACCTCCTGATCGACGACGCCCGCCGGGTCGACACCCGCTGCGGCCCGGTTCAGATCATCGGGGCCGACTACGTCGGCCGCGGTCGCGGCGAACATCTCGCGGGCCTGCTCGCACGCTTCCCCCGCGAACCCGACGCCTTGCGCCTGCTGCTCTTGCACGACCCACTGGGCTTTCGCGAGATTGCGCCCGGCGAAGTCGATCTCACCTTGTCCGGGCACACCCACGGTGGTCAGGTTGGCTTGGTCTCCTTCGGCTTGGACTGGACGGTCCTCGGGCGCACACGCTGGCCCGACCACGGGTTCTTCGCCCAGGGCTCGAACCGCCTCTACGTTCACCGCGGGACGGGCTTCTACGGGTTTCCCTTGCGCATCGGAGTCCCCGGGGAGCACTCGGTCCTCGAGCTGCTGCCCCACGCCACGCGCTGAGCGCGACACACGTTGCCGACGGGTGGCCCACCCAGGTACGGTCCCCGCGTGCCCGTTGCCCTCATGCGCACACCGAAGGATGCCCGCGCGTTGCCCATGCCGGCGCGATCCCCCGCGTCACCGAGCGGTTCCGGGCGGGCACTGACCTTCAGGGGGAGGCCGCCCGGAGGGTGCGTCGCCCCGGAGAATCGATGCTGAACGGCAGTGTGCACCCGGATTTCGAACGCACGGCAAAGACCTTCTTGAAGCAGGTGCCGTCGGGCCCCGGTGGGGCCGCGCTCTGCGTCTATCACCGGGGAGAGAAGGTCGTCGATTGCTGGGCGGGCACCCGCAACCTGGACGGGGACCCCTGGGAAGAGGACACGCTCTCGCTGTCCTATTCCACCTCGAAGGGGGTGGCCTCGACCCTGCTGCACATGCTCGTGGACCGGGGCCTGCTCGACTACGACGACCCGGTGGCCGCCCATTGGCCCGAGTTCGCGCAGGGTGGGAAGGCCGAGATCACCATCCGACAGGTGATGTGCCACGAGGCGGGGCTCTACAGCATCCGTCAGCTCGTCGACCACGCCCATCGGATGCTGGACTGGGAGTACATGGTCGAGGCGCTGGGCGACGCGGTGCCGCTGCATCGGCCCGGCAAGGCCCATGGCTACCACGGGCTGACCTACGGCTGGCTGGTCGGAGAGCTGATTCAGCGCGTCACCGGGAAGAGCTTCAGCGACCTGCTGGCCTCGGAGATCGCCGAGCCGCTCGGCCTGGACGGGCTGTTCATCGGGCTGCCGAAGCGCCAGATGAAGCGGCGCGCGACCCTGATTCCGTCGGGCCTCGTGCAGCCCGGCGGGACGTCGGCGCAGAACATCCAGCGCTGGAGCCGTGGCATCAATCGCTTCCTGCGTCTGGTGGGGAACCCGGTCGACCTGGAGCAGGTCGCCGAGGCCTTGCTGCCGACCGGCATGGACGACCTCGACTTCGACAGCGAGGAGTTCCTGCGGGTCCCGGTACCCGCGGCCAACGGCATGTTCACTGCGCGTTCGCTCGCGAAGCTCTACGCGACGCTCGCGAACGACGGTGAGCTCGGCGGCGTGCGACTGCTCTCACGCGACACTCTCTGGCGGGCGACCGAGGTGCAGAACCGCGGCATCGGTCGCGTGATCCCGATCCCGATGCACTGGCGACTCGGCTATCACCGCGTCGCGACGCTGGGCGCGTCAGTCCCGGCCGGTTTCGGGCACTCGGGCTTCGGCGGCTCGGGCGCCTGGGCCGATCCGGACCGCGAGCTGTCGGTGGCGCTCACCCTCAACAGCGGCGTCGGCACGCCCTTCGGCGATCTGCGGATCATCCGCATCGGCACCGCGGCCCTGCGCTGCGCGGAAGCCCGCTAGTCCGCTCCGACTAGGGCTCGAGCACCACCTTGATCGCGCCCGAGGCGCGATCGGCCGCCGTGCCGAAGGCTTCGGGGGCGGCCTCCAGCGGGAAGCGGTGGGTGATGATCGCGTCGGCGAGTTCGCTGCGCGCGAGCACACCGGCAGCGACGTCGACATCGCGCGCGACCCCGTCGCGTCCGTACATGCTGGCCGGAATCACCCGAACTTCCTTGAGGCAGAGCGCGAAGCCGGGGAGGGCGAGGCCGTCCCAGTAGGTGGCCAGGAGCAGCAGTCGCGCACCCGGACGCGCACGCGCGACCGCATCCTCGAGGGCCGCTGGCGTTCCGGCCGCGTCGATCACGAGGTCATAGCCGTCGCTGGGTTCGCCGGCGCCGAGCCGAGCACCGGCGGCGCGTTGGGCGTCGTGGCGCGCGACCAGGTCGACCGGTGCACCGGCCGCACGGACCGCGGCGATCGCGCACAGTCCGATGCTGCCGCCGCCGATCACGCAGACCCGTTCGTCGCCGCGCAGCCGCGCCCGGCGCAGCCCGTGCACCGCCACGGCCAGCGGTTCGACGAGACAGGCATCTTCGACCCGCACGTGTCGCGCGAGGGGAACCAGGCAGCGTTCCGGCACGCGGATCGTCTCGGCCATGCCGCCGTCGTGGGAAGTCCCGATCACGATCGTTGGCCCGAGGGCGCAGAGGTTGTAGTCACCGGCGCGGCAGGCGGGGCAGGCGTCGCAAGGGCGCACCGGTTCGATCGCGACAGGCGTGCCGTCGGGCGTGGTGCCCGCCATCTCGTGTCCGAGGGTGACGCCCTCGAGACCCTGGGCCACCAGGTGGAGATCGGAGCCACAGATGCCCGCGGAGCGGATCGTGACGTCGATGCCCTCGTGGCGCGGCGGCTCGACGTCGACGACTTCGACTTTCCCGGCACGGGCTCGTACGGCGCGCATCGCCGCAGGCTACCCCAGGAAACGCGCGCCCACCGGAACCGCGCGGCGCGGTACCCTGCGCGCCAGGAGGACGGCATGGCGTACGACAAGGGCCTTCACGATCTCGGCAACGGCTGTTTCGCCTATCTGCAGCCCGATGGGTCCTGGGGCTGGAGCAACGCCGGGCTCGTCGTGGATGGCGAAGCGACCCTGCTCGTCGACACGCTCTTCGATCTCCCGCTCACCGCCGAGATGCTGACCACCATGCGCGACGCGGTCCCCGCGGCCGCTTCGATCGACGTGCTGGTGAACACCCACGCGAACGGCGACCACTGCTACGGCAACGAGCTCGTCGAGGGCGCCGTGATCCTCGCCTCCGAGGCCTGCGCCGAAGAGATCTCCGAGGTGCCGCCGGCCTTGCTCGCCGAGATGGTGAAGAACGCCGACGCCTTCGGAGAACCCGGCGCGTCGTTCGTCCGCCACGCCTTCGGCCCCTTCCAGTTCGAAGGCATCACCGTGACGCCGCCCACCGAGACCTTCCGCGGCGAAGTGCGGCGACAGGTGGGCGACAAGGAAGTGCGGCTCCTCGAGGTGGGGCCCGCACACACGCGGGGCGACGTGCTCGTCCACGTGCCCGAGGACCGCACCGTCTTCACCGGCGACATCCTCTTCACCGAGGGACACCCGATCATCTGGGCCGGACCCATCGCGAACTGGGTGGCCGCCTGCGACACGATCCTCGCGATGGACGTGGAGACGGTGGTGCCCGGCCACGGCCCCTTGTCGGGCCCCGCGGAGGTGGAGGCCCTGCGCGGCTATCTGCACCACATCGAGAAGGAGGCGCGGCGTTGCTTCGATGCGGGATTGCCGCGGGAGGAGGCGGCGCGTGCGGTCGCGCTGGATGATTACGCGTCTTGGGGGGATGCGGAGCGGATCGCGGTGAATGTCGCGGCGTTGTATCAGGAGTTTGGGGATACGGCGCCTCCGCCGAATACCGCAGAACTCTTCATGCTCATGGCGCAATTGTTTGCTGACAGGGCAGCCTGACGGCGTTTCGCGCCCGATCTCTGCGTTGCGTCGCCCTCGACGTCCGCAGTTGTTCGCCTCTAGGGCCGCCTGACGGCGTTTCGAACCCGATCTCTGTGTTGCGTCGCCCTCGACGTCCGCAGTTGTTCGCCTCTAGGGCCGCCTGACGGCGTTTCGAACCCGATCTCTGCGTTGCGTCGCCCTCGACGTCCGTGCGGACGCCTTCGGGCGTCGCGCCTCGATCTCGGGCCCGCTCCGCTCGTCAGGTTCTAGGCACGCGTTCGTGCGGCTGCGCCGCCCTTCGGGCGTCGCGGCTCGCTGCGCGAGCCCTAGTCATCCGAGTTCTGTTGCGGGGGCGGGGCCGGGGGAGGCGTGGCGCGGAAGAGGTTGGCCACGGCGCCGACGCCGCGGGCAGCCTGCCAGCCTTCCATGCCGGCGGTCCACACCAGGGTGTCGGGGCGCACGCGCCCGGCGCCAACGGCCTGGGCGAGCTGGGCGGGCGTGAACGGTCCGACGCTCTGGCCGTTCTCGATGATGTGCCAGGGCTGCACCGGCGCCGGGGGCGGCGGCGGTGTCGGGGAGGGCGCTGCCGGGCCGGGACCCATCGGGCCGTTGCCACCGGCTCCGCCGGTGGGCGGAGCCCACTGCTGCGCCATGGCCATACCCATGCCGACACCCACACCGGCGCCGGCGAGACCGCCGGCCGGGTTCTCGGCCGCCACGGGCATCGCGGTGCCCAGCTGGTACTGCTGGTAGGCATTCATGTCGCCGATCACGCCCATGCTGGTGCGCACGTCGAGGGCCTGCTCGACCTCGGCGGGCACCGAGACGTTCACGATCACCAGCTGCGGGATCTCGAGCCCGTACTCGTCGTCGATGCGCTGGACCACGGCCGTGCGCACCTGCTCGGAGAGGTCGGCGTAGTTCGCGGCCAGGTCGAGGACGCCGAGCTCCGATTTCGCGAGCACGTCGGCGAGGCACTGGTTGATGATCGCGCGCAGCAGCTCCTGGATCTCGTCGGCGACGAACTCGCCGTCGGTCCCTACCAGCTCGGTGAGCAGGGTCTTCGGGTCGGTGGCGCGCAGGGCATAGGTGCCGAAGGCGCGCACGCGGATCGGCCCGAAATCGGCGTCGCGCATCAGCACCGGGTTCGGGGTGCCCCAGCGGAGGTCCGGGATCTGCCGCGTGCTGACGAAGTAGACCTCGGCCTTGAAGGGGCTGTCGAAGCCGTAGAGCCAGCCCGCGAGGGTCGACAGGATCGGCAGGTTCTTCGTCTCGAGGCGGTGCTGGCCGGGCCCGAAGACGTCGGCGATCTGGCCCTGATGGACGAAGACCGCCATCTGGCCGGGTCGCACGATCAGTTGGGCGCCGTACTTGATCTGGTTGTGGTAGCGCGGGAAGCGCCACACCAGGGTGTGACGGCTGTCGTCGACCCATTCGATGATGTCGACGAGTTCGGCTCGCAGCTTGTCCATGAATCCCATGTCGTGTCCTCTCGGTTCGTACTGAGGTGAAGGTGTGGTCGCGCAGGCGCGCTAGGTGAGGAGGTCGAAGAGGATCCGGAGGATCCCACCGCTGGTGTCCGCGCGCGCGTAGCCTGACGTGTCGGTCTGGACCCGGATCCGCGCGGCGGCCTGAGCCGCGGCGCGCTTCGCGGCCTCGTGCTCGTCGGTCTTCGTGTCGAGGAGCGGCGACGTCTGGCCGCCGGATAGAATGAAACCGGCGACCTGCTCGAGTTCGTCGGCATCGAGGAAGGTGCCGTCGTTGCGGCACTCGTCGAGGATCACGCCGGACGAGCGCTTGTAGTTCACGCGGTGCATGTGCATGTCGCACTCGGGGCAGCGGCGGTAGGTGACCTTCTGGTCGAGGGGGTTGCCGCCGCGCACCCGCGGCGGTGGCGCCACGTTGCCCGCGGCGCGGCGCAGCTCGGCGGCCTTGCGTACCAGGGCGTCGAAGTTGCCCCCGCCCACCCAGAGGCCGTGGCAGCCCTCGCACTCGTTGACCGAGATCCCTGCGATCTGGCTGGGCGGCATGCGCATCTCACAGGCGGGGCAGGGCAGCTCGTGGCCCTCGGCCCGAACGGCCTCGGGACGGAAGGCGACCCCACACCCGACGCAGAAGCGGCTGTCGTCCGCATTGCGGGCGAAGCACTCCGGGCAGATCAGGGACAGCTTCTCCGGATTCCGGACGATGTCCGACCCGCAGTAGCTGCAGCTCTTCGCCTCCTCGCTGACCTGGGCACCGCACGCCCCACAGCGGGCGATCGCCGCGTCCACCGAACGCAACGGCTCGTTCGCCAGCTCCTCGCCGCAGCGGCACGCGATGGTGTCGGCGGCGATCTGGCTGACATCGTATTGGGTATGGCAGACCGGGCAGGCGATCAGCTGCACACCGGTTTCATCGACGCGACGGCGAGGAGCCTTGAAAGCGTGCGCCTGCGCATGGCTTGCAGTTCGCTTGCCGGTCGCTGAAATCGTCCCGATCGCACCGGAGCGTCCGTTCGCGAGCCCCCACGCTATGTTCCGCCGCTGGGGGTGGCGAATGAGCGAGCAGCGGCAGCGCCTGACGGGTCGCATCTTGATCGGGATGGCGGCGGGGATCACCGTCGGCCTCGGTTTCAACCTGGCGGGCACGGGGAGCGCGCTCTCCACGTTCGTGGTGGACGGCGTCTTTCACGTCGGCGGCCAGATCTTCCTCGCCTCGCTGAAACTCCTGGTCGTCCCGCTGGTGCTGGTGTCGATCGTCTGCGGCGTGGCCTCCCTGGACGACCTCTCGCGGCTCGGGCGGGTCGGTGGCAAGACGCTGGGCCTCTATCTGATGACGACGGCGATCGCGATCTCCCTGGCGCTCTCCGCGGCGATGCTGGTGCAGCCCGGAGCCGGTTTCGATCTCGAAGCGCCGAGCTTCGCGGCGAAGGAGCCGCCCTCGGTCGTCGACACCCTGATCAACCTGTTCCCCTCGAACCCGATCCAGGCCATGGCCGACGGCGAGATGCTGCAGATCATCGTGTTCGCGAGTCTCTTCGGGATCGCGATGACGCTGTCGGGCGATCCGGGGAAGCGCGTGCTGGCCTTCTTCCAGGACCTGAACGAGGTGATCCTGCGGCTCGTCATGCTGCTGATCAGCCTGGCTCCCTACGGTGTCTTCTGTCTGCTCGGGAAGGTCTTCGCCGCCGAGGGGCTCGCGGCCATCCGCCCGCTGGGTTGGTACTTCGGGCTGGTGCTCGCGGTGCTCTTCACCCATGCCCTGTTCACCTATCCGCTGCTCGTGCGAACGCTTGCGCGGCTGAACCCGGTGGTGTTCCTACGGAAGATGCGGGCCCCGCTGGCGCTCGCGTTCAGTACGGCGAGCAGTGGCGCCACGATCCCGGTGACCCTCGAGACGGTCGAGCGGCGCCTCGGGGTGAACAACTCGATCGGGTCCTTCACGGTCCCGCTCGGCGCCACGATCAACATGGACGGGACGGCGATCATGCAGGGCGTGGCGACGGGCTTCATCGCCCAGGCGTACGGCATCCCGCTGGGTCCCGGCGACTTCCTCTCGGTCGTGCTCACCGCCACCCTGGCGTCGATCGGCACGGCGGCCGTCCCGGGTGTGGGGCTCGTGATGCTCGCCATGGTGCTCCGGCAGGTGAACCTCCCGGTCGAGGGGATCGGTCTGATCATCGGCGTCGACCGGTTGCTCGACATGGTGCGGACCGCGGTGAACGTGACGGGCGACGCGGCCGTGACCTGCGTCGTCGCGAACAGCGAAGGGCAGCTCGACCGCGACGTCTTCCGAGACCCCCAGGCCGGCGCCGATCCCGCCTAGGCGCCGAAACACCGCGCTAGCCCCCGGGCCGCGCCCCGTGTTTCAATCGCCCTATGGAAGAGCGCGCCCGCAGCATCGTCCTGGCCGCCATCGAGCTGGCCGAGGAGGGGGGCTTCGAGGGCGTGCGGCTACGCGACGTGGCCGCGCGCGCCGGAGTCGCCCTCGGGACGCTCTATCGCCGCTTCCGCAGCAAGGAAGACCTCCTGCTCGCCGCCCTGGAGCTGCAGGTCTGGTCGCACCAGCAGCAGTTCGAAACCGAGCCGCCTGCGGGCCCCTCCGCCGAAGCGCGGGTCACGGCCTTCTTCCGGACGACCACGGAGGCGATGTGCTCCCGGCCCCAGCTCGCGAGGGCCCTGGTGCGCGCGATCGTCGCCGGTGGCCCCGAACTGAGCCAGCGCGTCGCCGCGTTCCACGGCCACATCGAGGAGCTGATCACGCGCGCTTTACGAGGTGACGGCGTGGCGCCCGACCTGCCGCCGACCGAGCACGAACGGCAGGTCGCGCACGTGCTCCTGCGGGTTTGGTTCGCATCGCTGATCGGTTGGGCGAGCGGTCTGCAGGGGGTCGCAGAGGTGGTCGAGGAGACCGAGAGTGCGGCGCGCTTGATCATCGGCGAATCCACCGCGCTGGCCCGCAGCGCCTGACAGGAATCGGCGACGTTCTCTTGCTCCCGTCGGGGGAACATGTTTGAATCGCCCTCGCCGGTGCTCCGTCCCAGAACGCCGGCGTCCTCGTAGACGTCCCGCCGTCGCGCACGCGACGAGGCCAATCGAAGGAACCGCCCGATGAAGATCGTGATCGACTATGACCTGTGTGAGGCCAATGCGGTGTGCATGGACGTTTGCCCCGAGTGTTTTCGGGTCGAGGAAGACGACACGCTCACGGTGCTGATCGAAGAGCCCGGCGAAGAGCTGCGCGGCAAGGTCGAAGAAGCGGTGCGTCTCTGCCCGCGGCAGGCGATCGTTCTCGAAGGCTGACCGAGTCCGCTCTCGCGGGCCGACGTCCCCGAGCGCAAGCCTGCACCCCGAACGGGAAGCCTGCACCTCGAACCGGAAGCCTGCGCCTCGAACGAAAACGGCCCGACGACCCAAGGGTCGACGGACCGTTCGAAGAGGTTGGTGGAGCTGAGGGGGATCGAACCCCTGACCCTCAGACTGCCAGCCTGATGCTCTCCCAGCTGAGCTACAGCCCCACGCGGACTCTCAAGCTAACGCAGCTTTCCCCGCTGTCAAAAACCCTGTGGCTTCGGGTCGTTGG